>JAKLGN010000220.1 GCA_022710665.1 Methanoregula sp.
AAAATAAGAGATTATGGTATACGGGGTCAAAAGTTCGGCTGTGGAAAATGGTTCTGAAAAAACAAACTTTCAGTTCTGTAACTCCTTTCATCAGACAATGATGCCCCCCTTGCGCCAGCCCTGCCCCCGTTGGGGGCGGGGGCGCATCAGGATAGGACGAGGTCGGTTGCCGGTAATACGTCCTATCGCACTGCGGGGGCGCCGCAGCGGCGGGGGCAGAGCGCAAGCGGAGCCCCCGAGAGCGTCTGATTTTTACGAATCACAGTGAAATCTTCTTCAAAATCGCCCCGCTCTTGAATATCGTGATCCCGCCCCCACTCTGGGAGACGACGATCCCGACCGCGCTCGTCACCGACGTGATCGCGGCGACCGAGTTGTGCCGGGTCCCCATCCCCTTCGGGAGCACAACAGAACTCGTATCGACCGTGATGTACCGTCCCGACGCCTCGATGAACCCGTCCCCGGAGATGACGAACGCGCCGTCGAGCTGGGCGAACTCCTTGATGTTCTCCTTGAGGTCGGGGCTCGTCACCATCCGGAGCTCCGGCTTGTGCCCCTCGAAGGCGTTCAGCATGATCTGCCGGGACT
>JAKLGN010000221.1 GCA_022710665.1 Methanoregula sp.
CCTTTTTCTTGGTTGCCTGAAGGTGCTTCTGCATCTGTCTCACGATATGTTCTGCCTCGTGGAAGTCCTCAACATCCAGGTACACCGTGCCCCGGGCCACTTCATGAGCATGACCGCACTGCGGGCAGAGCTTCCATTTCTGGTAACGGTCTACATACGAGAACGTGCTGCACGAAGGGCACCGGATGATGAGGTACATGACCATGAGGTGATCGGCCTTATCGTTATTTATAAATATCGTCATTTCGCAGAAAAACCGGCCGACGGAGGTTTTGGTGGCTGCAGGGTCGGCACAGGGGGGATTATCCATCAGGGTAAAGAAATGAGTCGCTGAAAGGTGACTATACCAAAAAAAAGAATGTGATTCCTTAATATCGTCCACCACCAAGTAGCAATCAAGGTGGTGAGAGAAATGAACCTGGTTGAGTTAACCCAACATACCCAATCAGAAGCGGCAGCTGAAGACTATTTACGAAAGATGGGGATTCTTCAGACATTCACAGAATGTCCTTACTGCAAGGGACAACGAATCGGAAAGATTCGACGAGGACTCTTCAAGTGTTACCACTGTCGAAAGGAATGGAGCC
>JAKLGN010000222.1 GCA_022710665.1 Methanoregula sp.
TATGGGCTCGTTATGGATCCCATGATAGGGGTTGTCACCACCGCTGGCGAGTCACTGGCACCTGTCATCGACAAGGTCGCTGAGCTTGAGACGGTTGCAAATGACATCGTGAACATGCTTTCCGGAACAGGTAACTTTGCTGCCTCGTTCCCGGGAAGGGAGAACACCCTGCCAATGGCCGGAGGAATGACCGCGTTCTGGTACGGACTGGCAGTAGGGCTCTTCATAGCAGGAATCTATGTATTCCATCTGATCTGAGGTGAAAGAAATGGCAGACAAGAAATCACCGGCAAGCGGGTGGCCGATCGTCCAGGGAGACTTCCATGCGGGCGATGCCAACAGCCCGGTCGCCGTTATGACCTGCGGTTCCCACCTCGATGAGAAGGGGATCTGCGATAAGGGAGCCGCTATCTGCGGGTCCTGCAAGACCGAAAACCTTGGTCTCGAGAAGGTCATCGCTAACATCATCTCCAACCCGAATATCCGTTTCCTCCTGCTCTGCGGGACCGAGGTGAAGGGTCACCTTGCAGGCCAGACCATGGCTGCACTCCATAAAGGCGGGGTCAAGGACGGAAGAGTCGTCG
>JAKLGN010000223.1 GCA_022710665.1 Methanoregula sp.
CTTCTCGAGGGCTTCGTTATCCTCGACGTCGAGCTTCTCGATAGAGGCATAGATCTTCTGTTCGAGTCCGGTCTCGACTAGGAACCGCCGGAATGCCTGGGCGGTGACCACGAACGCTCCCGGCACGGGGAGGCCGATCGAGGCCATTTCTCCCAGCGACGCCCCTTTCCCGCCGACGGAAATGATGTCCTCCTTCCTAATCTCTTCGAGCCACAGGATATTGGGCACAGACTTCATGCTCGCACCACTTATGATTCTTATCTCATCCCTGTTTAATGGTTCTCCTCGCATCTTTCCTCAACGGGAAGCGGTGAAAGCACCTGGTTGACCAAATGGAAACTGCCAGGCAGGCGATGGGAGGGATATTCGTGAAATGCCCGGGAACCATGCGGGATCGTGCCTGCGGAAGGACTACGTCTTATTAGGTACGGCGCCGATAGTGTATGGGTTTTTATGGCAAAGTTCAGAGTGCTCGTCAGCGATCCGCTGGCGGAAGAAGGGCTTACAATCCTCCGGACGGCTTGCGATGTCGATGTCAGGACGGATCTGAAGGAGGAGGAGCTCTGCCGGATTCTCGG
>JAKLGN010000224.1 GCA_022710665.1 Methanoregula sp.
ATTTGCGACCCGGCGGGCAGATCCGGATCCTTGGTTGAGGAGGACCATCTGCTGTGATTATAACAAGTGAAGACCGGACACAATCCATAATTTGCTACGGAGAAATCATTGAGAATTATTTAACGCTCCAGGGGCTTCGCCCCGCCGCTAAGGCGCCCGGTTACGATAGTGCCGTAGTACCTGTGCGCAAAAAAAGGAGAGAATTTCTGTACCGGTAACACGGAGGCTTCATATGAGCCCCCGCCCCCCAGCATGTGCAGGGCTGGCGCAAGGGGGTGACGATTATATTTACTGAAATAGATTTTCCTATGAAAACAGACATGAACCTTCGGAACACGCACAGGGAATGAAAATCTGTATCATATCTAAAATTTTCATGATAAATCGATCTCTTCCGATTCTGATGATGGGGTGAAAAACTCCTTTTCCTCTTTTGTGAGGGATGCCGCCGCCCCGAAGGGCGCCCCGCGGCGGCCTCAATTACCGGATTTCCTGGAAACCGTACTTGCCCCGCCGTGCCCCGCGAGGGGCCCTGAGGCGGGGAGACCTTATTTCTGCGATTTTCATGGTCCGG
>JAKLGN010000225.1 GCA_022710665.1 Methanoregula sp.
TGCCGGGGCATGACTGGACGAACTTGACACAGGGGGCGGTCTCGGGTCTGGCGAGCGGGCCAAGCTCGTCAACGGCCTTTGCAACATCGTCGGGTTGGAGACCAATGAGCGCGATACGCTGGCCGCTTGTTATCTTGAGCATCGGAACCCGGTAGGTCCGGGCAACCTTCGCTATCTTCTCAAGATCCTCCGGTGTCACGATGCCTGCCGGCATCCGGGTCAAAACCGCACAGGTCATGCCGTCCCGCTGGCGGATTGCACCTTTGGCTTCTGCCATTATTTTTCAACTCCACGAATTTCCGGTTGTTCCATAAACGGCCCTCGTACACCGGGGTACCTCACTGAATACCACCCTCGATCGTGATGGTCTTCTCCTCAACCGGGATCTTCTTTCCTGCTTTTTCCCGCGCCTTGTCCACCACAGAGCGGACGCCGCTGCAGCACGGGACCTCCATATGGACAACGGTGATGGACCTGATGGCATGGAGCCGGAAGATCGCGCTGAGTTTTTCGATGTAGCCCTCGATATCCGGGTCCAGCTTCGGGCAGAAGATGATCACGATCCG
>JAKLGN010000226.1 GCA_022710665.1 Methanoregula sp.
AGTCTTCACAAACCCATTCACAGGCAGGATGGTAGAAATAATGTTGCAATTGATTTCCTTTTTCCAGGTTTTTTGAAGGGCATTTCAGATCGATATCTTTTCTTTCTGTCATTCGAGAGCTTTATTACCATAGCGCGAGTTGTTTATATGGAACTGTGAAGCATTCAGATCGGTTGCTTTCTTCACTGCCATAATCATCCTTCTTGCCACTGAGGGTGCTATTCGTGAAGGACGACAACGGTTGAGCACATGCACATGGTTACGAGTTGCCTCGGTAGGGTAGTGGACATCCTAGAAGCCTCCGGAGCTTTTGACCCGGGTTCAAGTCCCGGCCGAGGCGTCCCCTTTTTCGCGTCATAACCGCCGGATATTTCCCCCATCTTTTTGTTGGAGACTTATCAGGATTAGCCAGCTAAGAGTTTTATCATTGTCGGCTTTTTTTTTACCGAGAAAATGTTGGAGTGATTGAAACAAATTTAAAAAAAAATCCGGCAAAATCAAAAAAAGCAAAGTGGTTATAAAACCAAAAAATAAATTTATCTTTTCGAAGTGAAATTGTTTTT
>JAKLGN010000227.1 GCA_022710665.1 Methanoregula sp.
CAGGGATGGAAAGAAGGTAGGATTCCTTGTTCCGGAGCACGTCAGCCAGGGTAATGAGACCAAGGAGAAGGGCGATTCCGCCGCCAATGAGGGAGAAGGGTTTAGCCAGGCCCGACAAGGCGAAGGCCGAGAAGAGCCCGATGCCGACAAGCAGGTGGAACAGGAACATGGCGGCGATATAGACACCTCCGACAAGCAGGATCCGTTTCCTGCCGCCCGCAGCAGCCATTGAGATCAAAAGGAAGACCAGGACCGACAGCCCGCACGGGTTGGCACTGTCTACCAGCGCTGCAAAGATGACCATAACCAGGCTGAAAGACGGTGTTTCCGGCTGAGTCCCGTTATTTGCAGGGGTCTGGTTTACCAGGGCTGTTGCATTGCCGGATGCGTGCCGCTCTTTTTCAATGAGAATTTTCTCCTCGAAATGATCCTTTACCTCAGTCTCCCCGACCAATACGTTCTCACCAATGAAGACGGTCGGAAGGGTGTAGCCGGTTCCAAGGCCGTACTGGCGTTGTATTGCCAGGAATTTTTCCCGGTTCATTTTATTATCATTGAT
>JAKLGN010000228.1 GCA_022710665.1 Methanoregula sp.
AAGGGCAATGGATCCCGCCATGGTCAGCATGAAGATCCGGTCTACCGGAATTTTTGGTTTCAGCACAATCGTGATCCAGATGCCGCCGCTGGGAGAGACCCAGGCCCTTCCCATCCGGCCGACCCCCCCGCTCTGCTCTTCGGCAATGATGACAAGACCATGGATCTTGTCCACGTCGGCTTCAGAACAGAGCTGCTTTCCCACCCAGATCGTTGACGGGGTATTTTCAAGGTACCGCATCTTCTTGCCGATGAACTGGGTCCTGAGTTTCTTGTGAATTTCATACGGTAGCAGCTTGTTGCTCGTGCGGGTAAGCCGGTACCCTTCTTTCTGCGATGAGGAGATGTCGTACCCCATGGTCCGGAGTTCGTTGATATGCTTCCAGACTGCGGACCTCGTAATCTTCAGTTCATTGCTGATGATCTCTCCTGATACCGGGGCTGTTGCCCGTTCGAGAATCTCAAGTACCCTGAATGCGGAATCCGGCATGAAATCACCGTTTGGAATCGATCTGTTCCATGGGGAGCGGACAGGGGTCTTTGCCGCACACCTGCT
>JAKLGN010000229.1 GCA_022710665.1 Methanoregula sp.
TCTGCGAGCTTGTTGGATTCCTTGGTGAGCTGGGCAATGTACTTCTCCGCTTTTGCAACGAGAGCCTCTGCGGCGTCGCTCCCCACGCGCTCGGCACCATTCTTCTTAGCAATGCGAACAACTGCGGCAATAGGTAAATCTGCCATATCGTACCTCAAAAAAGAAGTATATCGGTAGATATAAATACTTTCTGTAAAAAAGCCTCAAATCTCTGTCCATTGGAGCATCGGAAGGCTTGCTGTCGGATTATTCCGAATCGCGCGGCAGAATTGCGCAGAATATTTTTTCTTCCGATTAAAATGAAGGGATATGAAAAATACCATTAATATCAGGTTTTATCTCAATCCACGAGCGCAGCAGCGAGCATCAGCGCATTGGTGTAATCCGGTGACGCGCGCGAGGTATCCACGAAGATTCTGCTGATATTCAGGACCGGCGCCCCGTGCCCGTGCCCTGCTCCGAGAAACGTGAGCGTGCGGAAGATGAGGTTACCGGAAATCCCGTCAGGGGCAATGATGAGCCCGCAGGTCCTGACTGCGTCTTCGAT
>JAKLGN010000023.1 GCA_022710665.1 Methanoregula sp.
CGGCACACTCAACTGTGCTTTCCCACAACACTGTGTGTTGTACACTCTGTACATCGTTCACTGCCGCAATGGGGAACCGGTCACGGGCATGGGTGTTGGTTTCCCGTTGTCCGTGACGGTGCCAGTGTGCAGTTTCTCTGTGGTGTTGTGATTGAATTATCTAGAAAGATAAATTGGGATATATACTTTGTAGTTGAGAGCGGAGATCAATACTGCAGGTCAAGTGCGGCTGACGGTATCTCCCGCAGCACAGACAACTGCCTGTTTCTAAAAGATCGTGTTCCGGTACGAGTACCCCCGGGCAGGAACCGGGGGTCCTTGCGGATCACGAGCCCATTGCACCGGAGTCCGATGCTACGGATGAACGGGGTCTCTCATTCGGCTGTGAGGCAATCTGGCGTGATCGATGCCGGACCGGTATGCGGTTGTGGCGGTTGCAGCGTACCGCTACAGATTCCTGTACACGGAGCTGCGGTTGTCCATGGTGATGACGAAGATGACGAGGATGCCATTATCGATGGTGAGGATCGCGCGGTACATACCGACCCGGAGAGAATACAGCGGCACGTGCTCGTGGCCTTTGAGTTTCTTGACCGCGGCCTGAGGATTTTTTTCTGCAGCCAGTTCATTGAGCGCTGTGCGGATGCGCCGGGCATCCTTTTTCGGTAGCGCCAGGAGGTCTTTCTGCGCCCGCTCCGACAGATGGACGGAATACACGTCAGATCCCGCTGGCGTCGCAGAACTCGTTGAGCTCGCGGGTCTTCCTGCTGCGGATATCGGCAAGCCCTTCCTCGATTGCCAGCAGGGTTTCCTCGCTGACCATGCAGGAGTCCACCTGGGATTCCATGAGACGGGTGATCACCTCATCATAGGTCTCGCGGGGGTGCGACCGGAACTTTGTGAGCGATTCTTTGGTCTCTTTCCGGATCCGGATGGGAATACTCTCCATGCATCAGTGTAGGGCTGTGTAGCATATCAGGCTACTGGTGTATGCATGATGGCTCTCCCGCCATGAGGATGAAGCACAGCGCTTCGCAGGATGCTTCGGAACAAACGCCATATGCCTCATGACGATTGCGGATTACTGCTCAGGAACAAGGAATCCGACAGATGATTATTGATAGAGGGATTCCCCCTTCCCGGCATGCGTCCGGTTCGCTGCAGGAGGACAAAAAATGAATGACGGGGAACCTATTCCGTCCGCGTCCGGGGTTTCCTCGGCCTCCGGATGCGTTTGCGTTTCGGCAGGCCGGTGATGGGATCAATATCAGGAACAGCCGGCTCGTTGACAATAGGCGCCCGGATCTCAATGATCCGCTGCTCCTCGGTCCGCTTTGGTTTGTGGGCCAGGATGGTGGCAAGCACATCTTCCACACCCGTCCCGTCCACGGTTGACATGGTCTGGTAACCTTCCGAAGCGACAAGATCGGACTTGTTGGCAACGACAACAAGCGGGGTCTTCACCATGCCTCTCACTTCTTCGAGCAGGTTGAGCTGCACCTTCAGCGGGTACCCGCAATGCTCTGACGGGTCGAGAATAAAGAGCACAACGCTCGCCACGTTCATCATCGCCGAGAGCGCCTGCTTCTCGATGGCATTCCGTTCCCCGGCCGGGCGGTCAAGGATACCGGGCGTATCAACGAACTGGATCTTCCCGCGTCCCACGATGCGGTGCCCGACAATAATACCCTTGGTCGTGAACGGGTAGGACGCTACTTCCGGTTCTGCCGACGAAACCCGCCGGATAAACGAGGATTTCCCGACATTCGGGTAGCCGGCAATGACGACCGTGAATGTATCCTCCACATGAGGGAGCTGGCGCAGGGTGTTCCTGACCTCGTTTAAGAACCGCAGGTCCCGGTCGATCTGGTGGACCATGGACGCCAGCCGGGCAACCGCACGTTTGCGTACAACAAGGGTGTCATCCGCTTTCCGTGACTGCAGCACCAGCTGGTTTCCCACCATCTTGGTGTGTTTTGCAGCCCAACCCACGGCGCCAAGGGACTGCTTTATCCGGTCGATCCCATAGAGAATGTCAGCCATCTCCCGGTAGAATGGCGGAATTTTGTCGAACTCGGGGAAACCCCTTATGATATAGACAAGCCGGTCATGGATTGCCGCACCAACCGCACGGACAAACTCGGTGTTGGCGCGTTCCTTGTTGGTCTTCTCCTGCATCTTCTTTGCCGCCCGGCGGAAACTCCGGTCAAGGATCTCATCCGCAGTTGGCACCGTCGGCATTTTCTCGAATTCCATAATCGACTACCTATATATTTATGGACGGTCATACGGTTTATCGTTATGGACCTGTCCCTTATCCAGCGCGATATCCTCATCACCTTAATCACCCTCTACCACCAGCACTCGCACTCCATCAAAGGTGAGGAGATCGCTGACAGGATCCAGCGCAACGCGGGGACCGTGCGCAACCAGATGCAGGCATTGAAAGCTATCGGTCTCGTGGACGGTGTCCCGGGTCCCAAGGGCGGATATATCCCTACCGCTCTCGCTTACAATGAACTCAACCTGAATGTTACCGGTGATGATTATGATGTCCCCATCAGCAGGAACGGCGAGATCGTGCAGGGGGCAACTGCCCGGGAGATCGATTTTACCACGCTCTGCCACCCCGATATCTGTCGTGCAGTGATTAAACTCAGGGGCAGTGCAAAGATCTTCGAGATCGGTGACCAGATCACGATCGGACCAACTCCCGTAAACAAGCTCCTGATCCGGGGCGAGGTGTTCGGCAAGGATGAGGTAAAACAGTCGCTCCTCATTGCAACGTCTGAGATGATCTCCCTGCCCAAACAGCCCATCCGGAATTACATGTCAAGCCCCCTCAAGACGCTCAGGAGCCTTGACTCCCTGCAGGACGCCCTCGTGTTTTTCAACCATGAACGCATCCATGGCGCCCCGATAATCGAAGACGGCGTTCTCTCGGGGATCGTGACCATGAGCGACATCGCGAGTGCCATCGAGAACAACCTCCCCCTGACAACGCCGGTCTCGGAAGTGATGACCTCCGATGTTGAGGAGATATCGTCCGACGTGAAACTCTTTGAGGTCATCCGTAGGTTCAAGGAACGGGAGATCGGCCGGCTCATTGTCGTTGAGAACAAAAAGCCGGTGGGGATCCTCACCCAGTCGGATGTCATCCGGGTCTTCCCCTCGTTATAGGCAAGAGGTAAGCCCGGGGAGAAAAGCGCTTTTTTAAAACGGGCATGAAGGTTTAAGAGTTCAGAATGGAACCATGAAAATTGCAGCCAGGAGGGCTCCTTTGCCTCCGGGCCCCTCGCGGGGCACGGCGGGGCAGTTCCGTCTTTTTTTGTATGCTTTGGGTTATTGATCCGCCGCGGGGACGCTCCTTCGGGGCGGCGGCGTTGATCGTACGTCATTGAGAACGTGAAAAATCCATAAATCACCTCTGTTCAATGCAATTCAGATAGGAGAACCTCTTTTTCTCCCAACGATCGACCCCCCCCTGCGCCCGCTTTGCCCCCCTCCGGGGCTCATGGCGCATTGCGACAGAATTGTCCTTTTCTCTTTTAAAAAAATCGCAAATAACCTTCCTGAGTAATCATCGCAATGCGGGGGTTGCCTCAGCAGCTGGGGCGAAGTCCCTGGGAGCGAGAGAACGTTCCCCGTGATTCCTGCAGGGCGAATATTTAGATATGTCAAGTCAAATGGTATGGGAGGAATGAGGATTATGACAGAGTTATCCCAGGCTGCTGTAGAACGGATCATCAAGAAAGCCGGTGCCGAACGGGTCAGTGCCGATGCAACGGAAACCCTTGCCGGGCTCATGGAGGAATACGGGGCTTTTCTCGCGAGGGAAGCAAAGAAGATGTCTGACCATGCCGGCAGGAAAACCATCCGCGGGGCGGATATCCGCATGGCCGCTGAAATGTTCAAATAACGGTCTTGCTTATTTCAATCGGGAAAAACTCTTTTTTTTAAGAATTTGGAACACTTTATATATTTATACGTCGCTAATTTTTTTATGACTCGTGTATTTGCCCGCAGCCTTTCAAGAAAAAAGATCATGAGCAACGACGGAAAGCTCGTTGGGACGTTGAAAAACATCCGGGTTGATTTTGATTCCGGCCAGGTCCTGGATATGGTCATCCACCCGGACCAGACGTTTTCTACGGAAGGCTATAATCTCGAAGACGACAAGCTCCTGATCATCCCCTTTGAGGCTGTCAAGGACATCAAGGACTATATTGTCGTTGACCGCTACCTTGCGCGAAAATAAGGATAATATTTTTCAACTGCTTCCACAAACCCGTCGCCATACTCTTTTCGGGCAATGTACTGTGCCGCGGCCTTTGTCTGCGGGTGTGCATTGGCAACCGTGACGCCGATACCGGCAGTCTTCAGCATCTGGACATCGTTGAGCGAGTCTCCGATGGCAAGAAAATCGGCGGGTTCAAGCCCCATCTTTTGCGCAAGTGCTACCAGGGCCGTTCCCTTATTGATGCCGGGTGCCTGCAGGTGGATGGCATACCCGGTGTCAATGACCTGTACCGGGGTAGCATGGAGCGCCTGTCGCACCTCGTCGGCAGAGACGGTACGGGCAAAGGCCATGTCAGAGAAGCGGTACGTGGGGCTGTAGAGATCGAGCGCTATCCCCCTCTCCCGGAAGTGATCCTGGACAATGCCCAGTGCTGTTTTCACAAGGGTCTGGTCCCCGGTAACAACGGGGGACCCGGTATACCCGATGCGGTATACCCCGCCGTTCTCGGCAATGAATGTCCCCTTCGTCCCGATCATCTTGGAGAGGGCATCCATGAAACAGGAGGTGTTCCCGCTTGCCAGTACAACCTCGATGCCGTCATCGAGGAGTGACCGGATCGTTTCAATGGATCCGGTACATATCCTGCGGTCGGGGGTGGTGATCGTCCCGTCAATATCCGTGAGGAGTGCCTTCAGCACGATTTGAGACCAGCCTCTTCAACCATGAATGGTGCTTCACCCTCGGGGAGGTTCGGGCTGTCCACAAGACGTGCAATCCGTTTCCCGCCTTTGCTCTTCCGCAGGTAGAGCCGGAAGGTGGCGGTGTGGCCGACAATGTTGCCCCCGATCGGTTTTGTCGGGTCGCCGAAGAAGACCGCCGGGTTGGACATGACCTGGTTGGTGACGAGCCCCACGGCATTGTGCTCATCGATGAGCTTGAAGAGCTCATGCATGTGCCTGTTCAGTTTCTGCTGACGGGTTGCAAGAGTTCCCCGGCCGGCATATTCAGCCCGGAAATGGGCGGTGAGCGAGTCAATGATGAAGAGCTTGACCGGTTTATCACTTCCCTTGAGCTCGTTTGCCAGCTCCCGGGAGTTGTCGATAAGGAGCATCTGGTGGTCCGAAGTATGTGCACGGGCGATATGGATGTTGTTCAAAAATTCCTGGACATCCGGGACATCATCGATACCAAGGCCGTTCACCATCTGTTCGATACGCTCGGGGCGGAAGGTATTCTCGGTGTCGATATAGACGGCGCTCCCGTTCAGTCCCCCGTGTTCTTCCGGCAGCTGGACGTTGACTGCCATCTGGTGGACGATCTGACTCTTACCGGAACCAAATTCACCGTACATCTCGGTGATGGCCTGGGTTTCCATTCCCCCGCCAAGCAGGGTATCCAGCTCGGGGACACGGAACGAGAGCTTGCGGATATCTTTCCTTGCTTCAAAGATGTCCTTGCCGGTCTTGAACCCCCCGACATCAGCGATCTCCCGGGCTGCCTTGATGATCTTCTTGGCGGTAGACTCGGAGATCTCCGAGATCTCTGAGAGCTCGGCCGGTGATGCAGTTGCGATACTTTCCACCGAGAGGTAGCCCCCCTCACGGAGCTTCTCTGCGGTGCTCGGGCCAACGCCCGGCAAATCTTCAATTTCCAGTGGTCCTTCAGCCATTTCTTATACACTCCTATGGCACAACAACATGTTAAAGACTGGGATATAAACCCCCGTTCTGCGCAGGGTGAAAGTAACGTTCAGGACTTCAGTTCGTTCCGGAACTGCTGGACGCTCTGGAGAACGGACCGGGCATCCACGACCACCTGCTCTGCCTGTTCCGGAATAATCCTGCTCCCACAGAGAAGCCCGGTTACGGTAACCTCGCTGCCGTGCGTGAAGGTGCCTTCGATGAGGTACCGTTCCGAGCCGTTATCGATAAAGAGGCAGCCCGGACCGGCGATGATCGTGCCGGAGAAGACGATCGGGCAGCGGGTCTCCTTTGGCACCCTAAACACACTCCCCCGTCCTACCCCGAGCTCGATTCCCCCGAACCTCCCGGGTTTGGCCATGGCATGGTACACCTCAACCTGGTCGCCCGGTGCTACGGGAACGAGAGCATGGTCTCCCCAGAGCACGATCCTCAGCTCGTCATCTGCATCATGGATGAGTGCATTCCTGACCCATGACGTTGTGCCATTCCTTGTTGTGAAGGAATGCGGCTCCTGTACCTGTTTCACCGTGCCTTGTACCGAGTAAATCCCCTGGTCGGCAACGGAGTGAAGAGGGGTGAATGGAACGGTAACCGCTGTTTCGGTCACGTTCACCCGGCTCTTCTCATCGATACTGTAATTCCTTCCCTCTGCCCGGCTGTTGGGTTTTGCCCTGGTAATATGGACGGTGCTGCCAGCCGGCAGCCCGGCCAGCAGGTCCGGTACCCATGCCACGAGCCGGGCGGTCCCTTCACCATCGCCGATGACGGCTTCTGCCATCTCGCCGGTGCTCCCGTCCCGTTTCGTGAAGGTCCGGGGCGGTTCAACCGCCAGCAGGACCGCATCCAGATCTACCGGCTCGGTCGAGAGGCTACCCCCGGCAGTTGCAGTGCAGGCGATCTCGCAGCCGGATTTCCGGATTGCAAGGGCATAGATCTCGTGGGTACTCTTCCCCGGGTGGCGGCCGATAACCTCGAGCACGTCCCCGGTTGCGGTGTCCAGCGCCGCCCCCGCCTTCTCGTCCCAGAGCACGACCCGGGTTGTTCCGGTCTCGTCCCCGAGCAGGAGGGTTGCTACCCAGCCTTTCTCCCCGTCAGCCCGGTCGAACTCCTTTGGCTCGGTCTTGTCGATAACTTTCCCGAAAAATGAAAAGAGGCTCGATCTTGCCGAGAGCCCCTTAATCTTCACGTGCTCCCGGCCAAGTTCACCGACAACCATCATCGCGGCTGTCGGTTCGTCCACAAGGTCCCCGCAGTCCTCGATCTTGGTCTCCACGCGCCGTTCGAACTCCTCCTTGGTGATGAGGTCGTCAACCAGCGCGTAGTGAAAGAGCACGAACCTGCCTCCGCCTATTTCTGCCAGGCCGGGTGTTCCATGGCAGCGGTGAGATCACTGAGTGTCTCGCCCCGCCGCATAAGGCCTGCTTCCGTCCCTTTGAGGAGTACCTCCGGGCAGCGGGGGCGGCCGTTATACTGTGACGACATGGCATAGCCGTATGCCCCCGTATCGAGCACCGCGATGATGTCGCCGGCAGCGAGTTCAGGCAGGGGCCGGTTCTCTGCAAAGATGTCTCCGGTCTCGCAGATCGGGCCGGTCACGGTGTATTCCTTCGTAAGGGGTGCATCTGCTTTGTTGGCTGCGATCACCTCGTGGTAAGAGTTGTACATTGCGGGGCGGATGAGCAGGTTGAAACCTGCGTCAACGTTGGCAAACCGCTTGTGTGCCGATTTTGTCGAGTTGACCCGGGTGAGGAGTACGGTTGAGTCCGCGACAAGGAACCGGCCGGGCTCAACCCAGAGTTCCGGTGTGATGCCGCATGCCTCAACACCGGCTTTGAAGATCGGCACAACCTTTGCCGCATAGTCTTCCGCGGCCGGGGCCGGATCCGTGTCATGGTGGTAGGGGATGCCAAGACCGCCGCCGAGATCGATGAACTTGAGGTTCACCCCCATCTCCGTCAGCTCCTTTGCGATCCGCACCATCACTTCTGCAGCCCGGGCGAAAGGCTCAATATCCAGGATCTGGGAACCGATGTGGCAGTGAATGCCGACCGGACGTATGTTTTTACAGGCAAGGGCCTCCCGGTACGCAGCGGGGATCTGGCCGTGCGGGATGCCGAACTTGCTCGTGGCAAGACCGGTGGCAATCTTCGGGTGGGTGGGGACCGTGAGCGCCGGGTTGACCCGGAACGCGACCTCTGAAACCGTTCCCGCAGCTCTTGCGGTGGCATCGAGCTGGTGCAGCTCGTCAAGGGAATCGAGGGAGACCCGGATCCCTTTTTCCACGGCAAGCTGCAGGTCAGCCGGGGTCTTGGAGCTCCCGTTGAAGAGGAGCTTCTCCGGATCCATGCCGGCTTCGAGCGCAAGCTGCAGTTCCCCGCCAGAGAAGACATCAGCGCCGGCACCTTTCTGTGCCAGCACCCGCATCAGGGCGAGATTGCCGTTTGCTTTTGCTGCAAAGAGTACCCGTACCTTCGGGTACCGGGTCCCGAGGGCTTTTTGATATTTCTCGAACTGTTCTGCAACCCGGTCCTCGCTCGTCACATAGAGCGGCGTGCCGTACTTCTCTGCAAGGGCGATACAGTCCTTCCCGTTTATGTGGAGGCGGCCGTTCTGTATGGTGAGGTGAGGGGGGAGTTTCACAGGTCCATCCCCCGCATACGCCCGATCGCTTCCTGTATCCGGGCAACCGGGCGGGTGATGGCGAACCGGACGTATCCTTCACCGCTTGCACCGAAACCTACGCCCGGTGTTGCCACGATACCCGCTTCTGCGAGGAGCCGCCCGGAAAATGCCATGCAGTCCTTCACCGGCATCCAGACATAGAAGGTAGCTTTTGGCAGCGGGACATCAAACCCGAGACTCTGCAGGCCGCGGACGAGAACGTCGCGGCGTTCCTGGTAGATTGCACACGCATCCTTCACGCACTCCTGCGGGCCGGAGAGGGCCGTGATGGCGGCGTGCTGCACCGCGTCAAAGACGCCGGAGTCTACGTTGGTCTTGACCCGCCCCAGGCCGGCAATAACATCCGCATTGCCGACCGCCATCCCGATCCGCCAGCCGGTCATGTTGTAGGTCTTGGAGAGCGAATGCATCTCGATACCCACTTCCATGGCGCCTTTGGTTTCAAGGAACGAGGGGGCGCGGTAACCGTCGTAGGCGATCTCCGAGTAGGCGTTGTCCGAGATCACGACTATATCATGTTCGCGGGCAAAGTCAACAACCTCCTTGTAAAACCCCGCCGGGGCGATAGCTGCCGTTGGGTTGTTCGGGTAATTGATATACAGGATCCTTGCCGCTTGTGCAACCTTCTTCGGGATGTCGGCAAGAACGGGAACAAAATTATTCTCCCGCAGGAGCGGCATCTCGTGAACCTTCCCCTCGGCAAAGAGCGTACCGGTCCGGTACACGGGATAGCCGGGGCTCGGGACAAGGACATAGTCGCCGGGGTTCACGAACGCTTCAGCAATGTGGGCGATGCCGTCCTTGGAACCCATCAGGGCAAGGACTTCCTTCCCGGCATCAAGAGTGACACCGAAGCGTTTTTTGTACCATCCGGCAACCGCACTCCGGTAGGCCGGCAACCCGGCATAGTCCGGGTAATGGTGGTTTTTTGCGTCCCTTGCGGCCGTGCAGAGGGCATCCACGATATGGGGAGGTGTTGCAAGGTCCGGGTCTCCGACGCCGAGGTCGATGAGGTCGGCGCCCAGTTTCCGTTGTTTGGCTTTCATCTCGTCGATCCGTGCAAAAAGATACGGCGGGAGATTGCCCATCCTGCTCGCGTACATAAGCATATACTCTTGGTGCTCGTCTCTAGTGAAATTAACGCCAGTCCGCGGTCCGGTCTCCCCGGATTGTATATCCTTATGAGCCGGGAAAGGCAACACCTGTCGTATGGAGATTGAGGAAAACCCCGGCAGCGGGCAGGAGATCTGTATGATCTGTTCCACGGCGCCAAAGGATCAGTCCTCCGCGCTGGCAAAAAGCCTGCTCGACCAGCACCTTGCTGCCTGCGTGAATATCACGCCGGTTCGGTCACTGTACTGGTGGAAGGGCGAATTCTGTGATGATGAGGAGCACCTGCTGATCATCAAGACCCGCCGGGAGCTGGCCGAAGCAGCGATACTGGCGATCAAAGCGGAGCACCCCTATGATGTGCCGGAGATCATCGTGCTTCCCGTGACTGCAGGCTATGGGCCGTACCTCGCATGGGTTCATGAGCAGACGGGGGCACCATGATCTCTGTGCACCACAGTGTCCAGGTCATTGAAGGCCAGGCACGGGAGACAGAGGACGCCGTCGTCGTCGAGGACCGGTTTGAGCTCCTCCTCAACGACCAGCCGGTCACAGAGATGGTTGCGAGCCGCGACCAGCTGCGGGAACTGGGCGCCGGTTATCTCGTGAGCGAAGGCATCCTCCGCTGCGTGGACAAGGTAACGCTTGATGGCGATCGCATCCTTGTCTACTCCGATATTGGCTGTGACCTGCGGTGTACGAAGCGGGAGGTCGGCTCCTCAGGCGGTCTCAGTTTCCTCTCGACACCGCCCCGGGCAGTATCGGATATCCGGCTCTCTCCGGACGACGTGGTCAGGGTAACCCGCGAGATCGAGACCGAACTCTGGAGAAAGACCGGCGGTGTCCATTGTTCGGTGCTCTTTTGCGATGGCAGGCTTTTGCAGAAGAGCAGCGATGTCGGCCGGCACAATACGGTCGACAAGCTCGTCGGGCATGCGGTCCTCAACGGGATCGACCTCTCCCGCTGCGCGATCGGCTGCACCGGCCGGCAGCCGGCCGGCATGGTCCGGAAATCCGCCCATGCCGGGATACCCGTGATCATCTCCCGGGCGGCAACAACGGACAAGGGGATTGCTGCTGCCGATGCTGCGGGAATCACCCTCATCGGCTTCTCCCGGGACGAACGGTTCACGGTCTATACCCACCCGGAGCGGATAACCGGGATCCGGTCTGGCTGAACTCCCGGGCCGGTACGATACGAAAGGTTATCTCCCAAAAACCGGATAATGAAGATAGAGATGCTGCGAGGCAGGAACTGATCTCTGGTGACTGACGAACCAATGACCCCCCGGAAGGCGGCACTTCTCGTGCTCGGATGTCCGCAGGTGCCGGTGCAGACCAGCATTGCACTCTACCTGATAAACCGGCTGAAGAAGGGAGGGGTAACCCCGGTTGTTGCCGGCAACAAGGCAGCCAACACGCTGCTTGTGGTGGCCGACACGGATCGGCACTATCTTGGGGAGGTCATGGACCTCGATCGGGCCGTGGCACAGATATCGGAAAGGAAGCGGGACTTTGACCTCTGCTTTGTTTTTATCCACAACGATGCCGGGGTCAGCTATGCGGCAACCATGGGGGCCATCTCGCAGGCGAAGCTCTATACGCTGGTGTACGGGGAACATTACGAAGACCAGGTAAAAAAGATTGACTTTCCCTGTACTACCATCGCGGCAAAGGCCGTCCATAACCCGCTTCCTTTGAAAAAAGCACTGGATGAGGTGAAGCCATGGGATGCGTAGAGTCAATGAACTATGAGATTGTCTTACGGGACGCAACATTTAAGGAATCCCGGGATTATGTAAAGGCACATTTCAGCGAGTTCATCGATGTCCAGCCCGGGTTCAAGGTCTTCGATGTGTACGTTATCGGCCTGCCTCCTATTGCGATAGGGCTTGAGGGGGATTTTGTTATCTTTCCCTACACCAAACCCTGCCACGGGACGTTCCTCCTGCGCGTGGAGGACCAGAAAGAAGCGGCACGTTTACGGGCCCTAAAAAAATAGCCGCAACAATTTTTCATGGGTGAATGCAATTGACGAACCGCCGTTCTGCCACAACAATCCAGGAATTTTTCCGGCATTATTCCGATGCACCCGGATGTTTCGCCGGCAATATGCGGGGTGGGTATGGCCGGTAAAGGAAAAATTCTCCTCATGGACGACGAGCAGATCATCCTCGATGTCACGCTTGAAGTCCTTACGTTTCTTGAGTACGAGGTGATGTTTGCCCGGGACGGGGCTGCTGCATTCGACCTGTACAAACACGAGAAAGAGGCCGGAGCGCCGTTTGACCTTGTCATCCTTGACCTCTCGGTCCCGGAAGGGCTTGGAGGAAAGGATACCATCGCCCTGTTGAAATCCTATGATCCCGCGGTGAAAGCAATTGTTTCAAGCGGGTATTCCCATGACCCTGTTGTGCAGAATTATTTGCAGTACGGTTTTTCCGGCAGGTTGTCGAAACCTTACAAAATCAACAATTTAAAAGCGATACTTGAACAACTGATTTAAAATATGACATTTATTGAAATTCTGAAAAAACAATGGTACGTTTTTGTTGTGATTCTGGCCATCATCATTATTTTACTGAATTTGTCCAGTATTTTCTCATTATTCGCTGGAGAAAGTTTTTCGACTCTTCGTTTGTATGAATTAAATGGAAGTTATAACCCGAGGGGATTCATTTCTCTCTCACGGATGAAGATTTCAAAGAATTTCCGCAGCTGGCATTGATACGGGATAAAAAACAAAATCCTCAAAAAATATTTCCCGATGGTACGCAAAGTTATTCATTTCCCTTGACAGAATCTGAAATGAATAAGTTCAATGATCGGTATTGGATAAATTCAATAGGGGAAAATAGACGAATTTTTGAATATCATGGAAAATATTATGAAT
>JAKLGN010000230.1 GCA_022710665.1 Methanoregula sp.
GATCCATCACTGCGATTTTCATGGTTCCGGTGTGAACCCACTCTGTTCATTCCCGTTTCTACAGAGCCAAAATAAGATTCTTGTTTTCAGCGGTTTTCGCCGCCCCTGCGTTCATCGTACGGGATATCGGCGCTCCTGCCCCGGGGGAGTTTCCCCCGTTCCTTTTGTGCATTTTCGAACCGTTCATCCAGGGGGATCTCGGCGCTTTTTCCCCATGAGAGCGGCTCCGGTTCGCGTTCCGATCTCAAAAAACGCTCCTCAAGCGGGATATCGGCACTCCTGCCCCGCGAAAGTCCGCCACCGTCCTCATGGTCCCGGCGTTCCTGATAGGTGATATCGCGGCTCTGCCGGGACAGTATCCTCTGCTTCCTTGAGTCCTCAACAGCGGGTGCGTCGGCATCGCGAATGAAATCGATATCCCTCTCGCCCGGTGTCGACCGGGCTTTCTGCCCGTTCTTCTGTAACCCCGTGATACGCGGGGCTGCTTTTTTTGGGGCCGGTCCAGCGGTGTATGCGTAAGGGCTCCGGCCGGGCGTGGCGTCC
>JAKLGN010000231.1 GCA_022710665.1 Methanoregula sp.
TGGGTATCGCACAAAACCGTGAAGGAGACTGCTTCGTTCAGCCGGAACACGGGCCCGCCATTCAGGACCAGGAATTCCTGTCCCTCCAGGGTAAAGCTGACGGTCATGACCGATCCTTTTTTCTGACCCGAGACCTCTTCTGCGGCTTCCGGATAGTGGGATGTTTTCAGAATCCTGGAATTTTTAAATACCGAAACATACAACGCCGCTGCTTTCTCTGCGTCTTTTTCCAGCCATATACAGGGAACGATCTTCCGGCTTATTGTTACCATGTCCTTTCATCTCCACTCCTCCCTGTCTCGGTGAGAAATATTTAAAACCATTCCCCGGATACGGATTTTGAAACAAGGATTGAAACACCGTTTGTCCGGTCTTTGAGGCGGGCGTGAGTGGCGAGAGGCGGGTCGGTTTTGGGGAGTGCAGGATCGCATATTATTTACCATGAGTGCCGAAGGAGATTTCATATCCTCACCGTGGGGGAGACATCGGAACGGTATGCCGATCCGGGTCATTGAGCCATACCGGGAAAACATTTCAACCCT
>JAKLGN010000232.1:0-254 GCA_022710665.1 Methanoregula sp.
CGAGTTCAGACCGGACTGACAGGAAAACGGGTCCACGGAGATCGACTTTTTTCTTGTTGTCGGTAATAAACCGCATCGCGTACTCCGCAATCCTGATATTAATGTCGCTCGGAAGTTTTGCCATCTTGACCTGCACCGTGATCTCTTTCCCGCACCGTGCCGCTTCCTCGATTCGCGCTGCAGCGTATCCTGCAACCGCCCCGAGATACGATACACCGGTTGGAACCCCCTGGGTGCGAACCTGCTTCCATTTG
>JAKLGN010000232.1:264-529 GCA_022710665.1 Methanoregula sp.
CGAGGACCGAACCTTCATGGACAAAGATCTCGTTCGCACATGCCGGGCCGCAGAGTTTTGCGTTTGATTCCTGTTCCTCTGTTGTGATCCTGACATTTGTCCCAAAAAGGGATCCTTCCCAGACATCGAACGAGCAGGGTCCCTGAGCGGAAGCATTGGCCGATGCTACCCGCACAATTGCTTCTGCGAGGAGTTTTCCCTCCGTCGTTACCGGTTCTTCACGAAGCCGTATTGCCCGTGCAATCTCGAGATCCGTGAGGGGTCT
>JAKLGN010000233.1 GCA_022710665.1 Methanoregula sp.
CCCCGGGTCTTATGACCTGCCGGATCAGGAAAGGTTATGGATCCTCTGGAGCTTGGAGACAAGGCCCAGGGTCTTTTTACCGGGATTCTTGTCGCCGCAGGGAAACCTGGTCCCGGCAAGGGCGCCAAAGATGTTCCGCACGGCTTCGCCCTGGGAAGGACCGTAGCCGCCTTCCAGCACCAGTGCAAGGGGCAGATGGGTGGTATCGAGGACAAGCCCGGTCAGGTACCCGATATCCCCGGGCAGGAGCTGCATGTCGCCGACCGGGCCATCGGACAGGACGTCCTGCCCGGCAGATATGATGATGAGGTCCGGGTCCATGCGGGCAACAGCCGGCAGGAAAACTTCCTTAAAAACAAAGGAGAAATCCGCGATGGTGCTCTTGCGCGGGAGCGGGGCATTGATGGTGAACCCGACACCATTGCCGACACCGGTCTCTTCAACCTGGCCGGTATGGGGGAACGCGTCATCCTGGTGCGTGGAACAGTACAGGACGCGGCCGTTGTTATAGAAGATATCCTGCGTG
>JAKLGN010000234.1 GCA_022710665.1 Methanoregula sp.
ATGAAGTTTGCGGAACTGAAGTGATTAATACCATTTTCATTTTTTTATTCTGGGATGCTCCTCCCCGTGGGCTAATACTCTTTGGTAATCTATAATGAGACCAATGATGGGGGCTGATGCCCCCATACCCCCGATTATGATTGGTGCCGCCGCCCCCGACGGGGCGCCCCCGCGGCGGTTCAGTAAAATGGTTAAAAATTTTATCTTATGTGGTTTTTGAAAAACATCTTGCCCCGCCGTGCCTCGGAGAGGCCCTGAGGCGGGGAGCCCTCCCAATATCCAGTATTTACAAGATTTTCATGGTTTGTGTGCGAATACTTTGTTCATGCTCGTTTCAACAGCGTCCAAAAAAACAGGGGCCTGATCTGGACAAGGCCGGTACCACCGCCTCCCGGGACAACTGGAAAAGTCCGGTCCGGATCGGGTGTTTTACCTGCCCCGGGAAAAGACCCGTTTCACTTTCCCGGCCTGGTCCATGCACCAGAGCCCGCCTTTCAGTACCGGGATGATAAAACGCATGCCG
>JAKLGN010000235.1 GCA_022710665.1 Methanoregula sp.
CCAGGGACGGAACACCTTGCGGTGGAATTTGGTCACCTCCAGATTTTGCTGATTGAACCGGCCTACCAGTTCCTTCACCTGCTCCGCCTTCCTGGCATCACAGACCAGCAGGGCATCAGCGGTGTCAACAACAATGAGATCCTGGACCCCGATGAGACCGACATGTTTCCCCGGAGCATGAACAAAATTATTCCGTGCGGCAAGGAATTCCGCGTTCCCGGCATTCCCTTCCGGGTCGTGCTGTTCAACATCATAGAGTGCCTTGAATGTCCCGAGATCGCTCCAGGCCGCCTCGAGGGTGACGACAGAAACTTTTTTTGAGTGTTCCAGCAGACCGTAATCGATGGATACCGGTTCGAGCCCGGCATAATTTACCTGCGTGTCACTGGTAAACGCAGCATACAGTTCCGGCTGGTATTTTTTTAGTTCTCCAAAAAACAAGCCTGTTGACAGAAGGAATATACCACTGTTCCAGAGATATCCTTTCTTTACATAGTCTTTTGCGGTCTTCTCATCAGGTTT
>JAKLGN010000236.1 GCA_022710665.1 Methanoregula sp.
GATTCGGGGGATAAATTGTTGTACCGAAACATTTGAATGTAAACGTTACACTGTCGTTGTAGGGGATACCGTCTTTCTCAAAGTACACATGGGTTTTGACAGCCTCTATCATATTGGCCTGAACGATAGTACCAAGTACCATTATTCCAACCAGGCTGCAGAAAAAAACAGAGAACATTTTCCTCATCACTCGCACCTTCCGCCAAGGAACCGCAGGATGCTGCAGTACAGGGATTCTACGGGACTTTTCACTTCGGAAGAATTCTTTGGTTGTGATTCAACAGTGTACTGAAGTGTTGATTCTTCTGGAGGGATTGTCCAGTTGATATTACACATTTGCACGCCCTCGTCAATCTCATACAAATTTTTACGCCATTCCTCTTCTGGAAGTACGATTGTCTCATTGACCTTTACCAGATACCTCCAACAGGGATCAATCGACCGTGGGAGTGGGGAAGTATTCACCTTGCATGAAGGTATCATTTTCAAGGGGATACCATCAACAATCCATCCCGGACAAT
>JAKLGN010000237.1 GCA_022710665.1 Methanoregula sp.
CGCGGATGACAGCCCAGATCATCTGCAGCCCCAAAGACGTGAAGATCGGCATGCGGGTAAAATCCACCTTCCGCCGGATCGCTACTGACGGCGACAGCGGTATTATCCATTACGGTACGAAGTTTATACCGGCAGAATAATTACGGCATCCTCCAATCCTTTTTTTTTGCTCCGGGAGAAATCACCGGACAGGCGCACCCGGAAGCTTCCGCTCACGCAGTGCCCCCACCGCCGGACGGCCCCGGTATGGCGATAATCCCCCAGAAGTTTTTTTTCCCGAACTAAAAAAGGAAAATCCTGTCGCAATGCGCCCATGGCCCCGATGGGCGCAGGAAAGGTAAAAAGAGGTCGATCGCGGGGAGAAAACGAGGTTTTCCCATGAGTTTTCCCTATTAAAATGGCATTGAAAAAATGAGATTTTTTTGGCTCGGTAGAAAACCTTGTCTTAAAGTATCAGTGACCCTCTGTGGTAATTATGAGGGTGACCCCCTCTCTCCCCCAGAGGGGGAGGCAGCATGCG
>JAKLGN010000238.1 GCA_022710665.1 Methanoregula sp.
ATTTTTGCTCTGTTGAAAACCTTTTTCCGGTTCTCTGATCGCCCCCCGTCCGCCATCCCTGCCCCCGTTGGGGGACAGGGGCACAACAATGCGATACGCTCTCATGACGTGTCCGGGAAAATCCGGCACGGGTTATGCGGCACTCCCCTCATGGGGGATGCCCCGGTGGCGGGGGCAAAGCCCCCGGGAGCGTCAGGGTTTTTCCATGAGTTCTCCCGCGCCGTTTTTCCTGGTGGTTGCATACGACTGCGATGGAGACGCTCTGATGGGCTGCGCCATATCCCTGCCACCGCCCCGCGGCCTACGGTCCCCCCGTGCTGCGACAGCCTCCCGGATGCTCAGCTGCCCGGTGGTCTGGTGGACCAGCAGCGGGCGCTCCATCCGGGGTGCCTTCCCTTCACAACGAGAGCGGGGTCACGATAATCCCCGGAACCCGGACACAAAAAGAGGAAGGAACGTGAGGGTTTCTCCCCTTCCAGGATCCCGGACCTCCCTTCAGGCCCGCACCATGCCCGGCCAG
>JAKLGN010000239.1 GCA_022710665.1 Methanoregula sp.
GATCCTAAGGAGAATATTTTTGCGATCGAAACTAACAGAATGGTTACAACACTGCACATGTTATGTGAGGAGCAGGCAATGAAAATCCACGGGATAAAAAAGGATATTCTCTCGCTCCTTCTTCATATGGCAGAGGACAGCCATCCCAACGAATTCGTGGCACTTCTCCTTGAACGCGACGGGTTCATTGATGAGGTGAACATGCTCCCCGGTACAGTTGTCCGCGAGGACTCCGCGTCGATCTTCTATGACATGATGCCGCTCGATACCCATGTTGCCGGGAGTGCCCACAGCCATCCCGGTGGTGCGATCAGCCCTTCCGATGCAGACCTCAGGTTTTTTCCCCGGACGGGTAAATATCACCTGATCATAGGCTACCCGTACCAAAACAATGACTGGCGGTGTTTTACTGCTGACGGGACCCCCCACGAACTGGAAGTAGTTGCATGACTGTGCGCCGTATCGTTGCAACCGGCACGTTTGATATCCTGCACCCGGGCCATCTCTATTACCTGGAG
>JAKLGN010000024.1:0-8969 GCA_022710665.1 Methanoregula sp.
CAACAAATAAAAAATTTCAACAAAAAATTTCATCTGGGTAATGAGGAACGAAAAGAGGCAGACCAAACAATCGCCGCGGTATATCAGGATCTCCGGGAGTTCATGCAGGGACTTAACCACAAAGACATAGGGACCCTTACTTTTTTTGCCCGTCGTCGTGAGATAGAAACATTCCGGTATTCCCGCGTCAGGACAGACGGTTTTATCATCCGCGACCTGCAGGAGGAGATCCGATCATATTTTCATCTCAAAGAGGACGTATCGCTTGACCGGGTGTCCCTTGTTTCCAGGTTCGGGATTTCAAAATCCAAAGTCAAATCCGAGCATTTCTCGTATTCTCTCCCGGAAAAATTCCGCTACTTAATAAAACCGCACAAGGCTATAGGGGATGCCTGCCGTATATTCCTCGGGGACCTGGAATTTCACCAGTATCCGGAAATATTCGGAGAGCAGCTCACAGGACATCTGGAAGAATACGAGCGCAGGAAACTGGCAGAAAAACCCGTGCAGGACAGGAGGACCGGGCAATTCTGACCACAAACTATGTCAACAACCCTGTCCCCGTACTATGATCATGCACTACACCATTATCACGGAATCACACGAGAAAGGCGGTTTTACCGCCCGCTGCGTGGAGATCCCGGCTGCTGCAGGGTACGGGAATACTCAGGGTGAAGCCCTGGCCCGGATCCGCGAAGCCATCGAAGTGGTGCGGGAAGCCCAGAATGCAGAACTGCATAAGACGATTGCAGCGGTTCATTCTGAGATCATCAAGATCGAAGTCGCTGACTCCGCATAAGTCTCCTGGCATCAGCCAGCAGGACATAAAATTCTCTCCTTTATTATCCAGGATCATACTACCATTCATTGCGGTTCTGATCCATTGTCTGCCCCTGCCTTGCCTGGTCGACACAGAAGCCGGATGAGAAAAAGGATAATACCCTGCAGATATAAATCCCGATCCGTTCAATCCGTATGATAAAAGGTGAAATACCTGGCTTATCGTTTTGCTTCCCGGCTTGCACAGGCACCGCCGTCATTCCTTGACGAGCTCTTCCGTGTGTCTGCGGATCCCTCGATCATATCCTTTGCCGGAGGCCTTCCCTCCTCAGAATTGATCGATTGTGAAGGTATTACCCGGGCTGCCCGCAGCGTGATGGAGGAGGAGGCCTGCATTGCCCTGCAATATACAACAACTGATGGTTACCGCCCCCTGAGGGAGTATATCGCAAAACGGTATCGCAGGAGACTCGGCCTCGCATCCTCGGCTGATGAAATCCAGATTGTAAACGGTTCCCAGCAGTGTCTTGACCTCATTGCCAAGATATTCCTGAACGCCGGTGATCATGTTGGCATGGAAAGACCCGGCTACCTTGGGGCGATCGATGCATTCTCGCTCTACGAGCCGGTTATCCATACCGCGCCTCTTGATGACGAGGGTCTCAACCTTGCCGCGATTGAGGTACTGGTGAATAAGGAAAGGCCAAAATTCTTTTATGGCATTCCCAATTGCCAGAACCCTTCCGGAAGAACCTATTCCCAGGAAAACCGGAAGGCGGTTGCCGAGATCCTAAAATCCACGGACACTCTCTTTTATGAGGACGATGCATTTGGGGAACTCTTCTTCGATGCAAAACCACGGCCGCCGGTAAAAAAATATCTTCCGGAACAGGCAGTAATGTCAGGATCGTTCTCCAAGATCATCGCACCCGGTATGAGAATCGGGTGGGTTTATGCTCCAAAGGAGATCATCACGCGGTTCAACATTGTCAAACAGGCAGCCGATCTCCATTCCAATTTTCTTTCCCAGAAGATCCTCCACCGTTACCTTATGACAAATGATCTTGACGACCACATCGGGAAGATCACCCGGGTTTACCAGAATAAGTGCAGGATCATGTGCGATCTCTTCGATGACCTCCTGCCGGAGGTTACCCATACGTATCCTGAAGGGGGGATGTTCCTGCTCGCCACGCTCCCACCGGGCATCTCCTCACGGCAAGTATTCAACAAAGGGGTAGAACAAAAAGTCGCCGTGCTCCCGGGCCTGCCATTTTACCTTGATGGGGGGGGTGTGGATACAATTAGGTTGAACTTTTCGTCTGCAACTGAACACCAGATTTTCGAGGGAATGACCCGGCTGGCACGGGTTATCGGGGGGCTGTAAAAACAGATATTTTCTGTTCTTTAAAAAACGGGTATAAATGAATCGGTTCACACCGGAACGATGATAATTGCAGATATGAGGGCTCCTTTGCCTCAGGGCCCCCGCGGGGAGCACTCATCTATCTCCATAGAAAATGAATTTTTCATCGTTCGGGTGCGAACCAAATCAGTTCATGCCCGTTTCTACAGAGCATCCTTTTTCGGCTCTGGAGAACTCATCGGATAGACGCTCCCGGGGGCTTTTGCTCATGCTTGAGCCCCCGCCGCTGTCGAACATGGGGAGAAAATGCGGTTTTCACCAGAGCTATTTTTTTTCATTGTTTCTTTTTTTTCCTCCCCGTTAATGAACCAAAGAGGGTTAGTGTGCCTAGCGATTTTTATCCCGTACAGGATAACAGTGAATCGATCCGGGAGAATATCAGAATATGAAAGACCCGTAATCTCTATTTTCTTTCAGAGATAACCGGGATTCCAATGTCCTCCCTGAGATTATTCATCCTGACAGGTCTGCTCATCGCAGCAATAATGTTCTCCGCTGGCTGTACCCAGCAGGAAACGGTGAAGACCGAATCGAATACCGGGACGGTCACGATAATCCCGTCCGAAACAAATGTTCCACAAATGTCATCGGCAACCATCGTACCCTCATCCATGGAATCCTGGAAGAGAGTTCGGTTTGAAACATCGATGGGAAATATCACCATCGCACTCAATCCTGCCATGCCGGTCACTGCCGGTAATTTCGAAGCGCTTGTACAGAAAGGCTACTACAATGGCGTCATCTTCCACCGGGTCATTGACGGGTTCATGATCCAGGGGGGAGATCCCACCGGAACCGGACGCGGTGGACCGGGATACGTTATCAAAGACGAGTTTGCTCCAGACAACCGGAATGATCGCGGGACCATCTCCATGGCGAACGCCGGCCCCAATACCGGGGGTTCACAGTTCTTTATCAACCTCGTCAACAATAACTACCTGGATACAAAACATCCGGTCTTTGGAAACGTGGTTGAGGGAATGGACGTAGTCGATACGATAGCAAAGGTGCAGACCACCGGCCAGGCCGGAGGAAACCGCCCGCTCCGGAATGTTACCATCATCCACGCTGTAATGATCTGATACTTTTTTTACATTCATCAAAATTCTGCTCTGTAGAAACGGGAATGAACAGAGTGAGTTCATACCGGAACCATGAAAATCGCACTGATGGCTCCCCGCTTCAGGGCACCTCGCGGGGCACAGCGGGGCAGATTACCGGATTTTTGTACGAGTACGGTAATTAAGGCCGCCGCGGGGCGCCCTTCGGGGCGGCGGGGTTCATCGCAAATAATTGAGAACGTGAAAAATCCTAAAGTCACATTTGTTTAACTGCGATTTTCATGGGAAATCCTCTGTGAGAAATTATATTGATGAGCGATAGGGCCACGGGCGCTCGCCGCCTCGTCGGGGCTCGCCCCGTGGAGTATGGCCGGGTAAGGAGGGACAAGGGGGCCTGCCCCCATGGGCTGCCTCCCCCTCTGGGGGAGAGAGGAGGTCCCCCTCATAATTAGCACAGAGGGTCACTGACACCATAAGACAAGGTTTTCTACAGAGCCCAAATTTCAACGACCTTTTGATGATTCACAAAGCAGATGAATCCAGAACTCATATACTGGATACGATGACAGCACCAGAAGGAAAAACCGTAAACCTCGAGACGAACATGGGCACGATCAGGATTGCTCTCGCGCCTGACATGCCCATTACCGCGGGGAACTTTGAAACACTTGTACAGAAAGGCTACTACAATGGCGTCATCTTCCACCGGGTCATTGACGGGTTCATGATCCAGGGGGGAGATCCCACCGGAACCGGACGCGGTGGCCCGGGTTACGTGATAAAGGACGAATTTCCCCCCGGAAACCGGAATGATCGCGGGACCATCTCCATGGCGAATGCCGGTCCTAATACCGGCGGATCACAATTCTTCATCAACCTTGTCGACAATAACTTTCTCGATGGCAAGCACCCGGTCTTCGGCAAAGTAGTCGAAGGCATGGATGTAGTAGAGAAGATTGGCAGGTCAAGAACCGGTCCGGGCGACCGTCCGGTCAAGGAAGTCAAAATCGTGAAAGCCGAGATAGTGTGAAAAATCCTTTTTCCTCTTCCTTCGCGCACGCTAATCTCTTACCGTTGTCATGGAAGATTAAAAAAAATTGAAGTTGATTTTAGTATATGGATGGGATACAAACCCTTGCTTAAGGGGGGGGTATTTTCCTGCCCGCATACTGCAGCCCCTGTATTGCGATAATCACTCAGAAGTATTTTGCGATTTCACGCAAGAAAAAAGGAATTTCCTGTTGTAATTTCGCCCCCGCGTTGGGGGGCAGAGCTGGCAAAAGGGGGTCGATTGTGTAGAGAGAATGTGGGTTTATCCAGAGCCTGTTTTTTTCACGGATGTATTAAAAAGTAGATGCCGCCAGACTCCAAAGATTGGCAGGTATTATTGTGCATGATGGTGGTGGTAATGAGCAGCAGGGTTTGGCGTCAGCGCCATCGCAAACCGCAGAACTGCATCCAGAGATTGTCTCCGGTCCTTTGCCGAGACCCGGTGGATTTCTGAGGTCCCGAACTGGCCGGTGAAGGCAGCAGGATTCGCACCCGCACCATCGCACTTGTTTAAAAACACAATAAATGGCACCTTTGCTTCATGCAGGGTGTCTGAGAGGTGGCGGGTGAAGTGATCGGGCGGGGTGGTTGCATCCACGAGCAGGATTGCGCCGTCCATCCCCGTTGCAATGATCTCGCGGGCAAACTCGAATCGTTCCTGTCCGGGTGTACCAAAGATATGGATATGGCGACCTTCCGTTTGGATACGCCCAAAATCCAGTCCAACTGTCGTCGTCCCCCCGGCACAGTTCGCTTCAACACGTTTTGATTCGGGGTCAATGGTCTGGATCAGCGTGGTCTTTCCTGCACCGAATGCACCAAAAACAACAATTTTTATTTTTATCTCATCTGTCATTGAAATAAATAGGAAGGTGTGCTTGTTTACCGTTTCGGTCGGTTGCAGCACAATGTGTTTTTAAAAATAAGAGCAGGGTTATGAGAGGGAATTATACCGCAAGATAGTCATTCGGGGTGGGCATCTGTTCTTTCAAGCCTTTCCTCTTGCGAATACTGACCACTACTTCCTTGACCATATTGTTCGGAACCAGTTCAAAGCCGGAGAATTCCGTGTTCCACATTGCACGGCCTTCAGTAGCTGACCGGATGTCACCGGCAAACCCGAAAAGCTCCGCAACCGGGGCCTTGCCAATAACAGTGATTGTGTCACCCACGCTCTGCATATCGAAGACCTGCCCGCGCCGGCCCTGGATCTGGGAGGTTGCAGCACCCATCTGGTCCATCGGGACGGTGATCTGGATCTTCTGGGCTGGTTCGAGAAGCGAGTCCCCGGCAAGCAACATACCACCCTTGATAGCGCCACGGACAGCAGGGATGACCTGTGCGGGACCACGGTGGATTGCATCCTCATGGAGCTTGACATCAACGAGACGCATCTTGAGGTTCTGGACGGGCTCATCCGCGAGCGGGCCACCGGCAAGTGCCTCATGGATACCTTCTATGATCAGTTCCATTGTCTCGTTGAGGTACTGGATACCCTTGGTCATGTCGATGAGCATGTTGGTACCCTTGATCATCTTGACATTCTTGGCTTCGTCCTTGTCCATGCCGGCCTTGAGGAGCACATCACGGCGCTCAATCGCCTGCTGGTTCATGGAGACTTCCCCGGACTTGATCAGGTTGACGATCTCGTCGGGTAATGGTTCGAGATCGAAGTAAAAGCGGTTGTGGCGGTTCGGGGACTTACCTTCGACCGCCGGCACCTTGCCAGTCACGGTCTCACGGTACACAACAATCGGTTCAGAGGTGACGATCTCGACACCCTTGTCACGCTTGATCCGGCCGGTCACGATCTCAAGGTGCAGTTCCCCCATTCCGGAAATAAGGTGCTCTCCGGTCTCTTCATTGATAGCGATACCAAGGGTCGGGTCTTCCTTGGCAACCTGCCGGAGCACTTCAACAAGCTTCGGCAGATCCTTCATGTTCTTCGCCTCGACGGCAACGGTCATGACCGGTTCGCTATAGTGCTTAAGGGACTCAAACGGCGTCATCTCCAAAAGCGAGGTAATGGTGGATCCGACAATCGCATCCTTAAGACCGGTAACAGCGGCGATATTACCGGCAACGATCTCTTCGACTTCGACGCGTTTGGGTCCCATGAAGATACCGACCTGCTGGAGACGGTTCTCCTTCTTTGCCGACCCCATGACATAGAGGCCATCGCCCCGCTTCAGGCTGCCGGAGAAAAGACGGCCGGTAGCGACTTCGCCGGCATGGGGGTCAAACGAGATGTCGGTAACCATCATTGCGACAGGCCCTTTTGCATCGCACTGAAGCATTGCCTTGCCTTCCTTTGTTGTCTTGTCTCCGTGCCAGATGACATTGACACGGCGGGGCTGGGCTTCCAGCGGGTTCGGGAGCTGGCGGACCACGATATCAAGCAGAACTTCGGAGAGGGGGCTGTTCTTTGCGAGGTATTTCATATCGCCGGCCCGGCATTTCTCGTACACAATCTTGAACGAGATCCCGCTCTTCTGCATAAAGGGTGCGGATACCGCCCAGTTGTAGAGCGCTGAGCCGAAGGCGACGGTCCCTTTTGCAGCATCAAGCTTCCAGCCATTGTTGTAGGCCTCTTCGTTCATACCCTTGATGAGTTTATTGACCTTGTCGATGACCTTCCCGAGCCGTATCTGCATCTCCATTTCATCGACCTTCAGCTCGTTGATAAGCCGGTCAACCTTGTTGATGAAGAGGATAGGACGCACCTGTTCCTTGAGTGCCTGCCGGAGCACGGTTTCTGTCTGGGGCATGGTGCCCTCAACAGCATCGACGAGTACAACAGCCCCGTCAACGGCACGCATGGCACGGGTGACATCGCCACCGAAATCAACGTGACCCGGTGTATCGATCATGTTGATCAGATAGTCCTGACCTTCATATTCATGCACCATCGAAACGTTGGATGCATCAATGGTAATACCCCGTGCCTGCTCTTCTTCATCCGAGTCCATGAAGAGCTGTTTGCCTGCGAGCTCTTCAGAGATGATCCCGGCACCTGCCAGCAGGTTGTCTGAAAGGGTTGTCTTGCCGTGATCGATGTGTGCAACAATACCGATGTTCCGAATGTGCTTCGGATCCTTCATGAGCTCAGTTACGCGCTCAATAGATTTTTTACCGCGGACCATGAAAATAACCTCAAAAAAAGATGGATTAACGGGCCGATTTTGCAATACGCTCGCGTTCTTCCTTTTTCCCGACCGAGTAGCACTTCATGTCTCCCTTGGAGGCGGCAATAAGTTCGTCGGCGAGAACCGCACTTGCACTCTTCTTGCTGGTGCTGGATCCCTTCAGAGTTGCTTCTGCAAGGAAACAGATTGCGGTATCAACACGGCGCATGGGTGCAGTATCTACCGATTTCGGGACATTGATGCCACCATATTTCAGGCGAACCGTTTCTTCTCGGGGACCTGAATTACCAATTGCCTCGACAAGAACCTCAATCGGATTCCGTTTGGTTTTCTTGTTGATGATCTCGAATGCATCCCGCACGATCCGTATGGCCAGCTGCTTTTTGCCGGTATTATTCTCGGTCTGCATAAGGCGGTTGATAAGTCGCTCAACGATCATCATGTTGCTCTTTCCGAATTCCTGGCGGGAGAACTTACCGCAGGAATGGGGGATGATCTGGGAGGTGAGTGTTACATAGCGTACGAGGCTGGGGTCGTTAACCTTGACTTCGGAGGCATCCCACTTATTGAACAGGAGTTTCTTTCCGGCTGCTTCTGACATCCAAATCACCTGCGCGGTTTTTCCTTTCTTCCAATGACCATCTCATGGAGGCAGACGTTGTTCACCTTGGTGACAACGTACCGGACTCCCGGTATATCTCCCATGGAACGCCCGAGACGGCCGCCAATTCCCTCAATTTCGACCTCATCGTGTTCGTCAATGAAGTTGATCGCCCCGTCACCGACTGCGAACGCGCTGACTTGTCGGCCGTTTTTGATCAACTGCACGCGCACGCATTTCCGGATAGCAGAGTTCGGCTGTTTTGCCTCAACACCGATCTTCTCCAGCACGATACCTCTCGCTTGCGGGGCACCCTCAAGAGGGTCCGATTTCACATCGAGATTAAGCTCGCGGCGGGCATAGTTCTTGTCTGCCCACCGGAACTTATTTGAGTCCCGAACCAATTTTCTGGCTGCAAATTTACCCTGTCCCATTAAAGAGCCTCATGTAAGTTGTTTTTGTGGTTATCGATAACCCACACTGGGATATGTACTAACGCGGGTAATCGATTTATAAATTGTGGCCTCCCACCTGCCTGTCTTATACTATTGGTTCTTTCTCATAATAACATTATATCCTCCGCACCCCAATTATGTGCGATGAAAGTCGGGATCTACAAAGAGGTACACATTGATACCAGCCACCGTCTGCTCTATTACAAGGGGAAGTGCGCAAACCTTCACGGGCACCGGTGGAAAGTAGAGGTCTGGATGGAGGGGGAACCGGACCCGGCAACCCAGATACTGATCGACTACAGCCTGGTTAAACAGATCATCGATAAATACGATCACCAGATCATCCTGAACCGCGATGACCCGATGGTTTCGCGGATCACTGAGTTCCACCCGGTTATCACAACTCCCGGAGATCCAACCAGTGAACTGATAGCATCGATCATCCGTGAG
>JAKLGN010000024.1:9067-11713 GCA_022710665.1 Methanoregula sp.
GGATCTCTACGCGGCATGCAGCAATCTGAAAATCAAGGCAACAATACCGAAAATCCGGGTCTGGGAATCCCCGACATCGTTTGCTGAGCTTACAGAATGAAGATCGCTGAATTGTTTTCAAGCCTGCAGGGGGAAGGAAAAAACCAGGGAAAACCTTGTTTCTTTATCCGCCTTGCGGGCTGTAACCTCCGGTGCCGTTGGTGTGACACTCCTGCATCCCAGACGGGGGGGATGGAGATGAGCATCGACACTATAACCGAACGTTTCCGGCAAACCAGTCTTCCGTATGTGTGCATCACGGGAGGTGAGCCACTCTTCCAGGGTGAAGAACTTGAGCACCTTCTCTCAAACCTCCACAACCGGGAGGTCACCATCGATATCGAGACAAACGGAACAATCGACTTCAGGCGTTTCCAGCAATCAGCTTCGATCTGTATGGATGTAAAATGTCCTTCATCGGGCGAGGTGAGCGATCTCTCCCTTCTTGCAGCGATCAGGCCTGAGGACAGCGTGAAATTCGTGGTAAATGATGATGCAGACTGCCGTTACGCACAGGAAGTCATGGCAGCGCACACTATCTCCGGCGAGGTATTCTTCTCACCGGTGTATGGCACGAACTATAAGTCCGTGGCTCAGTTCATCCTTGCGAATAACCTGCGTGCCCGAATGCAGGTCCAGCTCCACAGGATCATCGGAGTGAAATAATGAAAGCGGTATGTCTGCTTTCAGGAGGGATGGACTCCTCAACCCTCGCATATGTTGCCAGGAGCAACGGCTATGATATTCTTGCCCTGCACCTGAACTATGGCCAGCGGACCGAGGGAAAGGAACTCGCATGCGCAAGGAAGATTGCCGCCTTGCTGGATGCTCGTGCCTTTGTCGAAATCAATCTTGATTATTTCACGAAGTTCGGGGCAAGCAGCCTCACTGACAAGAAGATAACCATTGAGGAATTTAATCCTGCCCGGGCGCACGTTCCCAACACCTACGTGCCGTTCCGGAACGCCAACCTCCTTGCGATCGCTACGAGTTTTGCCGAGGCTCGCGGTGCCGATGCCATTTTCATTGGTGTCCAGGCGCTCGATTACAGCGGGTATCCCGACTGTCGTCCTGATTTCATCGAAACATTCCAGAACCTGATCAACCTCGGGACAAAGGAAACCACAAAAATTACCCTCTTCACCCCGTTCATTCACATGACCAAGACCGACATCCTGAAAACGGGACTGAAACTGGGCGTTCCGTATGAACACACGTGGTCATGCTACCGGAACGAGGGGAGAGCCTGTGGCACCTGCGGTTCATGCCACTTTCGGAGAGAGGCATTTGCGGCCATCGGGATAAAAGATCCCATCGCCTACGAGGAATAAATGGAGATATTTCGCGGACGGAGACTCTGGATCGAGCAACGCAGGGTTTTGCTGCCGAACGGACTGGAGCGGGAGAAGATTATTGTACACCCGAGCAATGCGGTTGCAATCCTGCCCATTGAAGAGAACAGGTGTAAGCTTATCCGGCAGTACCGGTATGCCATCGATGCGTACATTCTCGAGGCACCGGCTGGTGCGCTGGAAAAAGGCGAGGATCCGTTGGCAGCAGCAGGACGGGAGCTCATTGAAGAGACAGGTTTTACCGCACGGACGATCGAACCCCGTGGGTTCATCATCACCACACCGGGCTACACGGATGAAAAGATCTACCTGTTCGAAGCGCATGGGCTGATCCCTTCGCACGAGTTTGGGAAAGACGAGGACGAAGTGATCGAGGTCGTTACTGTAGCTACGGATGACCTGCCCGGCATGATAAGGGACGGTATTATCACCGATGCCAAGACCATCTGCCTCATCTGCAGATGTTTCGGGTGCTGACCATGCAACCATACATTGTTCTTACCCTCCTCCTCATTCTTTGCCTTTCATTTGCCGGTTGTACCGATAGAAATGCGCCTGCCCGATCCACGTATACGGTGGATTCCAGCGGAGTGCTCTCCCTTCAGTGTGCACCGGTGACCACAAGTGAAGGAGTGCTTTTTGCAAACGAGACCTATACGAAATCGCGAATCGTGCTCCATACAGAAACGGGTGATGTTGTGACTTACCTTGCAGCTCCGGATGCCCCGAAGGCAGCAGTTGTCTATGCACCGGGTGCGGGAGAGAAACTGGCAGGTCATGAGGAACGGATGGTCCGGTTCACGGCAGCAGGGTTCGCATTTCTCTTTGTCGACAGCCGGGGCAATGGCGGTGAGACCGCAGGGGAACCGTTCAGCCAGCAGCTGATCCAGCAGGATTATTCACGGTTCGAGAGCGGTGAGATGCCACAATACTATATGAGTCTCTGTGATCTTATTTCAGCGCAGACGGTGCTGACCAAGAAATATCAGGTCCCGGTCTATGCGATGGGATCGAGCAATGGCGGGAGGTATGCAGCAGAGGCAGCGGGAATTAATTCACAGTTTGCAGGATATGTGGGGATCTCAACTTCTGACTGGGGGCTCCGTGATTCCATGCTCCGTCAGGGACTCTCGGGGGATCCGTTACGGTTTGCGACCTCCATTGAGCCCGGCACGTATATTGGAAAAATATCTCCCCGACAGGCCTGGATGTTCCATGCGCAAACGGACCCGATAATCCCCTTTGCAAGCGGTCA
>JAKLGN010000240.1 GCA_022710665.1 Methanoregula sp.
GAAGGCTTCGCGCTTCAAAGGGAAGCAGGAGTTCGTTCTCGTCGAATCGCACGATTGGAAGGTCATTCCGCTTGAGAACCTCATCGCCGAGTTCCAGGGGACCAGCACCAAGGTGATAGCTTCCTGCTCCTCTTTGGAGGAGGCCAAGCTGTTCGCCACGACCCTGGAAACGGGCGTGGACGGTGTGGCGATAACCATCAGCGACCCGTCCAAGCTGGGGCAGTTCTCGACCCTGACCCGGTCGGACGTAGCGAACGTCGAGCTGGCGGAAGCTACCGTTAGAGCCGTGCGCCCGGTGAGCGTCGGGGACCGGGTCTGCGTGGACACCTGCTCCATGCTTGCCATCGGAGAAGGCATGCTGGTCGGTTCGCAGTCCGCCTGCCTCTTCCTGGTGCAGAGCGAGTCCATGGACTCACATTACGTTTCATCTCGTCCGTTCCGGGTCAACGCCGGAGCGGTGCATGCTTACGTCCTCGGTTCGGACGGCCGGACCAAGTACCTTTCGGAGGTGAAGG
>JAKLGN010000241.1 GCA_022710665.1 Methanoregula sp.
AAATGAAATAGCTTTTGGGCTAAGTCTGACTGCTTATATTTTCCTTAACAGGAATAAAAACCTAGCGAATAAGAATCTTCCCCTGGAATCTCTTTTCATTAACATAAAAATAAACGCCCGGACCGGGATTCGAACCCGGGTCGAAAGCTCGACAGGCTTTCATGATGGGCCACTACACCATCCGGACAGATGCATATCCCGCCTCCCAGATTCGAACCGGGGACATCGCGGTGACTGCGCGTAGCACCTCTACGGTGCGAGACATACTACAGCCGCGCACTCTACCAGGCTGAGTTAAGGCGGGCCTCTCGCTACCAGGTTATTCCTTGTACTTAAGCCCTTCGACCGAGCTATGCCTGCTGGCTTATGGACAGTCTGGAGCATATATCCAAATCACAATGCTGCGGATGACACCGCTGCATGATTCTGGAAATCAAAAGAAGGCCCAGGAGTGCGCAGGGTCAAGCCCGAATACTCGTCCCTGCGCATCTCCTTGGTCTGCTTCTCTTCTTCCA
>JAKLGN010000242.1 GCA_022710665.1 Methanoregula sp.
GTTGAGTAATCGGATGAACGTCATGGATCGAATCCTCTGGCAGAACTTGTGGATTGTCGTGAAGTGAGGAACCTGATCGAGATGAATCTTCTCCCTAAGAGAGTCCATGACCTCGGCAAGTTCTGTTGTGTCCCGGTAATCTTCAGATAAGTACTCTTTCAGGAGGAGGAGTATGAGTAACTGGTGCTGGGTGTAAGTTCGCTTCGAGAATTTCGATGAGAAAAGTGGGATGCGGGAGTCCCGGATCAGGCCAGACGATAATTCAACAAACCGGATATACCGGTTTGCTGACACTATTCTGCCTCCTTATGGTTACTGAACATAACAAGGTAAGGAGGTGCCGTACCTTAGCTTTTGTGGTCAGATTTACTTCTGTGAGCTCAGCATTTCTACAGAGCCTTTTTTTTGTAGATTCAAAAAAATATCAAAAGCAAGACTGGATCCATTCAATGGTCCGAACTAACCCTCTATCCAGTGGAACTTTTGGCTCCCAGCCAAGGAGCTGCT
>JAKLGN010000025.1 GCA_022710665.1 Methanoregula sp.
CACAATGACCAAAAGAACCTTAAATACGTGGCAAAAATCCGTATATCGACGGGCTTTCGACGGAAACCTTTTATATAATCAGGCGGTAATTCTCATTATCAAAACCCCATTGAGGTTTTGAGGTGTTTAAATGGGAACCAAAATCGGAAAAGAAAAGATCCAGCGCGAAAAGGGCTACCTCTACTTTATCGGCAAAGATGGATATGTCTGGGCAGCCCCGATGAAGCACAACAAGACCGGCAAGAAGAAGAAAGTCGGTGCTGAAAAGATTGCCAAGGAAAAGGGCTTCATGTATTACATTGGCAAAGACGGATTCGTCGCAAAAGCCAAGATGAAGAACGCATAACCTCACGTTTTCCTTTTGCACGCAGTCCATCCGCCGTCCGGAACAATCCGGCCGGAGGGACTGCACAATATTTTCCCCTGCGGGGGAGTTTCTCGTTTTTGTGACAATAGAATTCAACGGATCGCCTGCATATCCCGGCGTATCCGTCTCCGCATGTACCATTCTGCCACCAGCCCGATTGCATGATAGATCGGGTTGACCGGTACATCGAGATAGAATCGTCTTCCCTTCTCAAGCCATCCCTTCTCGGTCCAGTATCTGTGATCCGCAGGGCCGGATCGCCCAGCTCATTGGGAGAGGCCCTCCCTATGTGAAACCCGATTACATCAAAGAGTTGCGGACGTGCCCGCGCCCCTCTTTGGAGTGCGGCAAGGAAATCTGGGCAGCCTTCTCTGACTTCTTCTCGTTATCATTCTCTGCGTACGGCGGCAGAGGGCCGAACGTTGCATGGGATCGTATCCCTGCCCGGGCAACCAGGTTCAGGTACCTGAGGACGTCGCCGGTTCCTGCAAACCCGGCCGTTGCGAGGAGCAGGGCTTTCTTTTGGAAGAAGCGGGGGCGGTGGAAGATGTACCCGTGGCGGTCGATGAAGAGCTTCATCAGCCAGGAGACCTGGAAGCCATATACCGGCGTGGCAAAAATAACGCCATCTGCTTCCATCATCTCCTGCTCAATGGGTGATGCCCCGTCTTTGAGGGGACAGGACTCCTCACCATTCCCGAAGCACAGGCAGCACCCAAGGCAGTCTTCCAGGTGCGCTTTTCAAAGCATCACGTATTCCCACGCAACCGGTGCCTTTTTCTGCAGGATCTTTCGGATTTGCTCCGCTGCAAGGCAGGTATTCCCCTTGCGGGGGCTGCCCATGAGGACGAGAACCTTCATGGATACCACCTGGGGCCCCCTCGTTTAAAATCGCTTGCGGTCTTTGGCTGATGCCGGGATCCCGAATGCACCAAAAGGAATTACCAGGGAAAATTCCGGCATGAAAAAACCAGAATGCGAATCCGGTATGGATTGCGTTGACGATACTGAGCCATTATTCTGGCGAGCATGACTTCGATATCCATCCCCGCGTCCTGTACAGGAACCATCGAACGGGACCTGCATTCCAACAAGCAAAAAACAGATGGGCCCGTCGTGATTCGAACACGAGATCTTCGCCGTGTGAAGGCGACGTCATAGCCAGCTAGACCACGAGCCCTCATGCATCGACCGGGAATCGAACCCGGGCTATAGGCTTGGAAGGCCTAAGTCATACCTCTAGACCATCGATGCACTATGCTCTACAAATTTGGGAGGGGGGAGTATTAAGTGTTACCGTAGCGGATTTTTCCGGCTCCGAGATTTTTTTAACATCCGGACGTATCCTGTCATGCATAATGTCAGCGCCGGCAATGGTGGACGCAACAACCATGAGATTTCTGCCTGCACAGCGCCAGAAAGATGATGAGCGTGACCAAAGCGACTGAATATCCTTCAGAGATATTCATCACGTTTTCGCTTGATGGGTGTATCCTTTTTCCAGAGGGTAATATCGCGAGCCCGGTTGAAGTAGAATTTCGATTCTTCCGCTTTTCCCATCTCTTTAAAACAGATCCCGAGGTGATTCCATGCACCTGCATTGTTGGGCATCTGGTTCACTACCATCCTGAATGTCTGGATTGCAGAATCGAGATATTTATTGCTCATATTCATTACCCCGATTATTTCCAGGGTTTCCCCGAGGTTAAAAAGGAGTTCGGTGTTATCCGGTTCTAGTTCTATTGCCCGCAGCAATGACTTGAGTGCATTTGCATGGTCCCCCATCTCACGGAAACAGGTGCCCCGGTCGTTCCAGACATAGGCAAGATTGTTGTCGATCGCAAGGGCTTTGTCAAACGCAGCGATTGCTTCGGGATATTTTCTCTCCTTCAGGTAGAGGATGACCCCTTCTTTATAGTGTGCCAGGGCCTTGCCGAGGATCCTGTCTAATAAACCCGTTGCGGGTGTTCTTGCCTCCGTTGATCCCATATCCCCGGGCGGGGCGGCTTCATCCGGCACCGAATCGGGGATAACAACGTCCTTGAAGGTAGCCGTTACATCGCGGACCGTTCCAACCGAAGCGATGAAATAACCCTGACTGTCATACACCGGCATAGCCTTCATCCAGAGCGTCCACTCGGCCCCGTCTTTTTTTATCCCCCTGATTACCGCAATCACGGGACCTTTATGAACCCTGCTGACCAGCATGTACTTCTGCCGTTTTATCTCTTCATCGGTGTCAAATACCAGGTTCACCAGCATTTTTTTCCGCTTTCCAAAGAACGGCTCGGCATAGCTGTTATCACTTTTTCCCATCATCACACTTGCAGGAACACCTGTCAGGTGCTGCAGAGAATCGTTCCAGGCAACCACCTTACCGTCCCGGTCAATGGCAAAAGACGGGTCTGAAGAAAAACTGATCATATCTGCGATAATCTTCTGGGTTGTTCCGAGTGTTCTTCCCATGGAACCCCTTTCCATTGCTATTTTCACCATTGCGGTCATCGTATGGAACAGGTTGCGGTTGTCACCCTCCTTTTTTAACAAAAGGTTTGCACCATTGTTCAGTGCCTCGATCGCCGCATATTCCCCGTTGATATCCGTGCAGATGATGATTGGAGTAAAATCTCCCTTGTTTCTTGTGATTTTCAAAAATTCTATCCCATTGATCTCCGGCATATCAAAATCAACGATGATAACATCGAATGTTCTGTCATGAAGGATTGTGAAGGCCTCTTTTGCCGATTGTGCTGTCTGCAGGATCATCTCACGAGACTGTTCAGACATCAGCCTGATCGTTCCCAGCAATGACGCGTCGTCGTCGATCAGAAGTACCGCGGGGGGCTTAGCATTCATTCTATATTCTGACTTAGTGTCAAACGATATAATATCAGCGATTGATTTCTGTCGGATTGAAAGAGAAAATTCCGTCTCTGCATTCCTGGTTTTCTTCGTGAATTGTGTCCCCCCAATCCGCACAATCGGCAACGATTGCAGCAGCAGGAAACAGTGAATGGTATTGAAAAGGATTGGAGATCTGCGATAAAAAAATGGATTTAGTAGCCTCTTAATTCAGTCTCAACCTTCTCAAGATTTGCAATCCTCTTCTCAAGCGGCGGGTGGGTGGAAAGGAGTTCCATAATGGCATTTCCCGAGAGTGCCGGGATGATGAAGAACGCGTTTGCCCCCTCGACCTTTGCCTTTGCTTGCGGAGGAACAAGTTCCATCCTCCCGCTGATCTTGTTCAGTGCAGAGATGAGTGCCCGGGGGTTCCTTGTGATCAATGCGCTGCCCCGGTCTGCAGCAAACTCACGGTACCGGGAAAGTGCGAGGATCAACAGGGTACTGATGACATACACAATGATTGAAACAATCCAGACAACAATCCAGCTGCCCCCTTCCCGGTTATTGCGCCCGCCCAGAAGAGCGGAAAAGAAAAAGTTCTGCATGATCATCGATGCGATCATGGCGATAAAACTGGCCAGAGTCATAGTCAGGATATCGCGGTTTTTCACATGGGAAAGCTCATGGGCAAGCACTGCTTCGAGTTCGTCACGGGACAGGAGGCGCATGATCGAGTCGGTGCACGCAACGACGGCATGCTTGGGGCTTCTGCCGGTGGCAAAAGCATTCGGCACCGGGCTCTGCATAATTGCAAGTTTCGGCATCGGGAGGTTGGCTTCCCGAGAGAGCTTCTCTACCATCTGATAGAGTTGCGGCTGCTCATCCGCTTCCACAATCTTAGCGCCGGTGCTCCAGAGCACCATTTTGTCGGAAAAGAAGTACTGGAACAAACCCATCCCGACTGCCAGCAGGACAATGACCCACGTCCCCACCCCGAATGAAAAAAGGATTGTCATAAACACAAGGTAGAGCAGTAATAACAGCAGGCCGGTGAACCAGACCCTTGTTGTAAGACCCCAGTCACGTTTCCATTCCATAATTGTTACATGTTTATACCCTCCCCTCTTAAACCAATCGACAGGAGCGCTTACCGGCCGGGCTTTTGTGGCCGTTTATGGTTCAGAGATCTTTTTCCTCCCTTCTGGAATGACATACGGACCAAATCGCGGCATCAATCCAAAACTATTTTGTTACCAACATCGTTTTTGGTATAATGGCTGAAGTCGATCCTGAAGCACTGACGGATGTGGCATACGGTATCTTCGAGCATCTTCTGAACCGTGAACTTCAGGCAAGGGAAAAGTACCTCTATGCCCTGGTGGAATGCGGTACTGACTTCAAGGCAGAGCTGACCGCAATCTTTGAACGATTCAAGGAAGAATACCCGCAGCTTGCTGATGCGATGCTGGCCCGGTTCTCCAGTGTCGATACGATTTACCGGATGCTTCGCGAGGGAGAGGGAGTGATCCCGTCAAAAACAACCCAGATGTACTGGATTGTGCTGGATGCTCCGGGCAGTGCACCGGAAGCGATCGAGGACGAGAATGCCGGCAAATGGCTCCTGTTCCAGGAGCCGGATCAGGTCGATTCATCCTGGAAAAAAATACGGGATGCGACTGTTGCCAGAGAACTGGGAATATCAGCAAAAGTCAGTACCGCCAAACCCAATCCTGATTCCCGCGACAACCGCAAGGTCATCTATGTCTACACAAAAGACTGGGCTGATGAGACCGACGTGATGCGGGTGAGGACGAGACTCCGTGAGCTGGGCTTTGTTGATCGCATCGGGTACAAACGCAATCTCGAAACATTTGCCGGCGAATATGCCAAGAAAGGCAAGCGCGTTACCTATTATGCGGCGTGATATGGCTTCTTTCAAGCTTGATCCTTTGACTGAAATCAGGATCTGGCTTTTTTAATAAGCCGTGATAATTGCAAAAAAAAGGACGATATAAAAAAGATTACGCTTTTCTTTCCTTGTTCTTGGGGCGCAGGTTCTGGTAGCCGCACTTGCGGCAGGTTGTTGCGCGGATTGCATTGCGTGCGTTACAGTGCATGCATACCTTTACATTGAGTAGCCGGGCTTCGGCTTCTGGGAACTTTGCCATAATGAATCACTCCTGTCTGCCCTTATAACAAAGCTGTAAGACATATTAACCATTTGCGTGTTTTGGATTTTTTTCATCCCGCTGCGCAATAAACCAGTCATGAAAGGAGGAGAGTGCCCGGGCACGGTGGGAGACCCTGCCCTTCTCTTCCAGGGAATGCTCGGCAAGGGTCTTTTTACCCAGTTCAAAGATTGGATCGTATCCGAACCCTCCGAGCCCGCGGGGACAGAGACCGATTGTCCCCTCCAGCGTGCCCGTAAAGACCCGGATGCCGTGTTCATCAGCATAGGCAATCACGGTAATGAACCGGGCTTTGCGATCATCCTTATCCTCCATCAGTTTCAGGATACCCTCGTTGCCAATGGAATCCAGGACATATGCCGCATAGGGGCCGGGAAAACCATGCAATGCATCGATGAAAAAACCGGTGTCATCAATGATAAGCGGAATATGCAGCAGGCCGTACGCGTACCGGGCTTTCCCGTACGCAATCTCTGCAATATCAAGGGACCGGCTCTCCGGAACCTCGAGATCAATGTGGTCGATCTCAAGAGATCCATGGAAAAACGCCTTTACTTCCGCAGCCTTGCCCGCATTGCTGGTGACCATGGTGATCTTCACAGGTACCGTCCCCGCAGTCCGATTTCGTGTTCACGCTGGATCACGTCAGCAGCTTCATCAAAGGTTTCCGCATACCCGGCAATAAAAGCGGTTTTTAACAATTCCGCCCGATCCGGTGCAGTACTCCCCAGGGTCTGGAAAAACACGTGGATGTCAACACCGCGTTGTTCGAGCTCCGTTGTCACCTGCGAAAGACCGAAATCGATCAGAACGCATCGCCCGTTGTTTTTTTCCAGGATCAGGTTGGCGGTTGTAAGATCCCCATGCATGATCCCGGCAGTATGAAGCTTGCCAACCATCCGGCCTGCCTCCTGTACTGTTGTTTCTGAAAGGTTATGGGAGAGATGAGTTCCCTGAATATATTCCATCCTGATGGTATCTGCCGTGATATCGCTCATAACCGGTGTGGGCACACCTCCTCTGCGTGCGGCCGCGATCAGGCGGGCTTCGGCCCGCGTCCGTTCGGCAACCAGTCGTTTGTCAAGGGGAGGTACCCGGTAGCTTTTCGATAAACGGCGTTTTTCTGCCGTAGCGCCACAAATCAAGATTACGGCTTCGGCACCGTGCCTCTGCAGGGTATTGTTTCCTGAAGGGAGGCCGGCACGGCAAACCTCCTCCTGTCTCCAGGTAACTTCCACGTCATCGGAGCGGAAGGATGGGTTGATCTGCGAAGAATCAACCGTGACTGAAACCCCGCTTTCCAGCATCAGCTTCCCCGTGTACGCGATCATAGCCCCGTTGTCTCCGAGATATTTCTGTTCCGGAACAAAAAAACGGGCCCCGCGGTCGTTGCACATGGTTTGCAGCATCTCCTGCAGGCGCCGGTTCGCTCCGACACCCCCGACAAGCAGGACCTCGGTCTTGCCCGTAAGTGACAGCGCACGCTCGGTCACCTCCACGCACATGGCAAAGGCGGTCTCCTGCAGGCTGTGGCAGACATCAGGCAGCGGCGCCCTGCTCTCTTTTGCGGCGGAGACCAGCCCGGAGAATGCAAGGTCCATACCCTTGACGGTATAGGGGAGTTCAACGTACTGCCCCCCTTTGGCAAGGTTCTCCAGAAGGGGACCCCCGGGATGGGGGAGGTCTTTTGAACGGGCAAATTTGTCAAGTGCATTTCCAATCCCGATATCAAGCGTTTCGCCAAAGATCCGGTATCTGCCATTCAGGTATCCGATGACCTGGGTATTTGCTCCGCTTGCATAGAGCACGACAGGATCCCGGCACCCTGTCGCAAAACGCCCGATCTCAATGTGAGCAATGCAATGGTTGACCCCGGCAAGAGGGACGTCCAGCGCCAGCGCCAGCGATCGGGCAGCAGTTGCAACGGTCCTGAGGCAGGGACCGAGGCCCGGGCCCTGCGAGAATGCGATCCCCGTAATCTGTCCGGGATCTTGTATGACCTCTCTGAGAAGTTCCTTCATCACCGATGCATGGTGCTGGGCAGCCTCACGCGGGTGTATGCCTCCCAGTGCCGGTTTGTAGGGCCTTGAAGCAAGGGCAAGAAGATCGTGATCAAAAAGAGCGGCGCTGAGGTTCCATGCGGTGCCCTCAATTCCGAGTATCTGCCCAAAAACAGGCATTGGATCTTATTTTCTGAATTCAGTATACCCGCACTTGCCGCAGGTGGTCCGGTCCTTGTGGTCAGCCATCATGAAGCCGGGTCCGCAGCGGGGGCAGTATTTCTTTGCGGTGGTAACCCGGGGACCTTCGACCTTGAAATGATCGCCTCTCCGGGGTCCTTTTGCTGCTGCTTTCTTGGCTGCCATTGTTACGCTGCTCCCTCTTCCTTGGGCTTGGGCATTCCGCGTGCTGCCAGGTACGGGCGTTCGGTCTTGTTCCTGCTCTCCTCGCTGTCATAAATGCGCGCGGAACCGGTTATTTCTGTCTTGCCGAAGCCGCTGTGCAGCGTGTCAAGGGTTATCTGCTGCTCCTTGATATTGAGCAGGGCGCAGAGTTTGCCGATAATCTGCATGCGGGAGGGAGTTGCTCCCTCGTATCTGAGGGTAAACTGAACCTCTCTTCTGGATAAAAGCTCATTCCTTTTATCGCTGGTGATCTCAAAGTCCATCGATATCCTGTAATTATTGGGAACCGGGTTATTTATAATATGACCCTTACAAAGTTCCCTGCTGCAGAAGGAGAAATCGGGACAGGAACGGGAGTTCCGCGTTACCGGTCGTGCCCGGTTGTGCGGATAAAGTGAGCAAGGAACCGTTGCGCAGTTTTCCGGGCTTCGTTGTCAACGGTTCGGAGGACCACTCCTTTGTGGGGTTGGCCGTAGAGTACGATTGCTCCATCATGTGCAGTCAGGACCAGGGGGATGACAGCCAGGTCTTCCTCCCCTTCGACAACAATGGTGGACGGAGGATTTCTGACTGCACGCTCCGCCGCGCTGATCAGCTCGTCCGTGAGCGACCCGGCAGGGTTTTTTACGGGTATGCACTCACCGTGAACCCGCGGCATCTTTTTGCAGGGAGATCGCATGGTATACCCGTCAACAACGGCAACAGCGGGAATCAGCCCTCTTTCCAGAAGATTGTGGGTAACCACGTCCCCGACGGTATACACATCCTTTCCCGCGATCAGCGGGATGATCTCGTCAATTGAATGGTACAGTTCACCGAAAGGTTCCTTGAAGAGCCTGCGGTGCTCTTCGGGAAGGGTGAGCATCAGCGGACCTTCAGCGCGTAACGGCCGGGGAGCTTGATGTTCATCCTTTTTGCCACATCGGAGGTTTCCGGGTCAATGATAACAAGGTAACCGGACCAGTCCTCGCTTAAGTTGGAGGTCCCGCAGATCACGCAGCTTTCGCCATCGACGACACGGTGGCAGTCCCGGCAGACTTTTCCCTGTTTCTTCTTATTCCCCGGAGGCATGGTCCTTCCTCCTGGCTTTTGCCTTTTCAGGTACCCGTTCCTTTGCCGAACCGGCCGGCTGGGCGGCTTTCTCTTTCTCATTGTTCATTTCTTCTTCGAGCCAGAGAGCGGTTCCGAGGCCGGCCTGTCTCATGGTAAGGCCGATCTTGCTGTCGCGCGGTTCCCGTTCATTCAGGGACAGGGTGACCACGCGGACGCGGACGACATCTCCCACGCCAATAAATCTCTTCGATTCCTGGCAGATCAGGCGGGCATTCTTCTCATCGTAATTGATGTATTCATCCGATATCTGGCTGACATGAAGCATTGCGTCGATCGGGCCGAGACTGACGAATGCTCCGAAACTTGTGGTCTCAACGACAATGCCTTCAATGACTTCCTGAAGGGCAAGCCTGAGCACCACGGCCTCAAACTTCACATTATAATAAACGCCCCCGTCCCCCGGGACGATCTCACCCTCGCCAACTTCCCCCACCCTGGTTACGCAGATAAAGATCCCGATCTCCTTGTCTATACTGCCCTCGAGCTGCTCCTGCAGAACATCGAGGATAACTTTCTCGAGTTTTTCGCCCAGCCGCTGGGGGGGTACCCGTACCATGTCCTCAAGCATCAGTTTATGATACATATTCCGTTACCTCCGAAATAATTCCAGTTTCTTCTGTTTTCTCAATGAAATCACCCCGATTCCGCGTGTGAACAGCACATCCCTGAGACCCCGGTCATTCGTGACAACCATGCAGTCTGTCCGGGTTGCATATTCAGTAATCTGCGCGTCAACGGATCGGGATTCCAATTCGCTGCTGTCAGCAATCGTACATTCCTTCCCGAGTGCAAGACCACAGCGTGCTGCAGCCCCATCGCGACCTTTGGTACGGCAGAGCCCTTCCAGTTCATCCATGACGCTGCTCAGGACCACCGGCTCAAATCCTCCGATTAGCACACGAATCTCATCGAAGATATCGATCTGGAACTGCGCCGGCATCATGAGTGCGTTTGCATCGAGGAGAACCTTTAGTCTCCCAGTACGCCCATCCCGATCAGGCGCCAGCGTGCTCCCACCTGCCGGCTGATAGCGATCCGCGATCCTGTTTCTGCACATACCGGTCTTTTCAGCACAATCTCTACACTGTCCTTTTTTGTATTATGAACAACCCCGACCGTCACTGCTGTTCCGACCGACAGCATCAATGGTTCAGAGTGTTTCAGTGGTTCGATAATAAGTTCGCTCGTTGATCCAACCACACGCTCCATCAGGGTGACCCGGCACCGGATTTTATCCCACACCGGGGGAAGTTTCCCTTCATGGCCAAGTACCTGGCCTGCGAGCGCATCACTCTTGGTAAGGGCCGGGTCCAGTTTTGTCCCAACGCCCAGCAATCCTCCCGGCGTTGCCTCATCAACCTTCCTGGATCCCGCGTTAATTGATGTTATTGTCGTTGTGATGGGTATCCACTTGATCCGGTTCTCAACCTGTGTCTGCCTGCCGGGCCGGATCTCAATCTTCTCGTCAGCGCGGAGGATGCCCCGGATAAGAGACCCCCCGACAACACCGCCCTTTACGTCCTTCCAGTTGCAGCCGGGTTTGTTGACATCAAACGAGCGGGCGATCAGCATGACCGGCTCTGCACCGGGATCGCGCTTTGGTTCGGGAATGACCTGATCGAGTGCCTGGACGAGTGCTCCGATATTGATTCCTTTCTGCGATGAGACCGGGATAATTGGTGCATTCTCAGCGATGGTACCCTTGACAAAGGCCTTGATCTCATGGTAGTTTTCTATCGCTTCTTTCTGGCTGACCACATCGATTTTGCTCTGGACAATGACAATATTTTTGATACCGACCAGTTCCAGTGCCATAAGGTGTTCTTTTGTCTGTGGCTGCGGGCATTTCTCGCTCGCTGCAATAACAAGCATCGCCCCGTCCATCAGCGCCGAACCCGAGAGCATGGTAGCCATGAGCGTCTCGTGTCCCGGAGCGTCTACAAAAGAGATGGAGCGGAATGGTGTTCCTTTCGCGCCGCAGGCCGGGCAGTCAGGATTTGTTGAGTAGCCTTCCGTGCCCTCGCATTTTTCGCACCGGTAAAATGTTGCATCGGCGTACCCGAGACGGATGGATATACCCCGCTTCACCTCTTCACTGTGCCGGTCTGTCCATGTCCCGGTGAGTGCGTTGACAAGGGTGGTCTTGCCGTGGTCGACATGGCCCACAACCCCGATATTGACACTGGGAACTGTCACATCATGCAAATGAAATCGAACCTCCTTTCCCGCTATGAAATGAGAACTACCAACACCCTGTGTTATGAACATCTTTCCTGATTCATGCACCCGGACATCAAACGAGACATCGATCAGAAAGTACGTGATGGTTTGCTATCTACTAAGGACTTCCGGTTATTATTAAGGTATCTTGCAGAACGATAGACGATCCAAAGAATTGCTCCCTTTATATTCGTTGACATGGTTTTGAGCTTAAAAAAATGTCCCGTTTCTAAGTGTGAAGTTGTTTGCAATGATTTCAAACAATTTCTTAATAATAATGGTGGTTATCCCCCGCCTTCACAGCTCTGGTCGATATTCTTTAAGGCATCCTGGAGTCCGCTGCCCGCGGCAAACTCGCGCTCGCGTTCAATCACTTTTTTGGCATCTTCAATGATGGTTGAAACGGTCTTCTCAGATCCCGTTACCGGAATGAGGTGATCAATCCGGTAA
>JAKLGN010000026.1 GCA_022710665.1 Methanoregula sp.
ATGGATGTGTCATAAAAAACCTGACCTTTCATTAGGGAATTTGCTGGTAGAAGTCAAGGCGTTTATGGTCGGGTGGGCAGGCTGCCCCATCACGATCCGTCCGTTTCCCTCAAGCCGGCGGTCCCGTTTTCAAATCGCCCCGCATCGATTCGTGCGAGTTGTTTGCGATTCCCCATCTGTGGCCTCGCCCGGCCCCCGCTCTTCGCAGAGCGCTTCGCGGAGTGATCGTTGCTGCTGGTGCAACAGGCGCAGACGCCCGGCAACCCACCGCCCGCTTCACGCCTCAACCGCGTGACAAATGGAACCTGGGCAAAGGTCCCTTCAGGGCCCGGGCCTTTTCATTGGGGGATCGTGCACCTGAGGCGCACTCGCACGAGTCCGTTGACCGGCTCACCTGTCGAAAATTCATAATTTTCAGCCCTGATGTTGAATTTAATATCTCATGCGCGAAATGGAATAGGACAAATTCCCATTATGGAAATTTGCCGAATGTAGTTAACTAAATCTTCATAGACCCCCGTAGTGTAGCGGTCAATCATGCAGGACTTTGGATCCGGCGACACCAGTTCGAATCTGGTCGGGGGTATCCTCTTTTCATCCACGGGGTACTGAGCATAAGCGCCGGTTTATATGCTCAGGAACAGGATTTAGTGAATGATGAATCTCTCCCTCTCGCTCAGGATGCGGGTATACATCAGTATCCTCCTGTGCGTGGTGATTGCCGGGACCATCGGCCTTGTGGTCCTCGAACACCTCCCGCCCCTGGATGCCCTCTATTTTCTGATCGTGACGATTGCTACTGTCGGCTATGGGGATATCCACCCGGTAACGCCGGCGGGTAAAATTCTTGTCATGATCATCATCATCACGGGCGTGGGCTGTTTTGTCGGCGTGGCAGCGAATTCCATAGAATCCATGATCGATGCGCGGGAGCGGAAGACCCGCATGGAAAAACTGAACATGATCATCGGAACCTTCTTTTCCGAGATCGGGACAAACCTCTTAAAACTGCTGAGCAGTCACGATCGCTCTGCCGATGAGATTCGTTCGGCCCTGGTTGTTTCCACAGCCTGGTCCGATGGGGATTTTGCCCGTGCCGGGTCGGTTGTCAGGAACCATTCCTTCAGCCTTGACAGCAGCACCATTCCCCTGGACGACCTGCGCAGGTTCCTGCATGAAAATAAGGACTTGCTCCTGGTCATCCTGGAAAATCCCCAGATGATCGAACATGACAGTTTCACCCCCCTCCTCCAGGCTCTTTACCACCTTACCGAAGAGCTGCTGGCCCGGGAGACCCTCACCGGGCTCCCGGAGACCGATTACGCTCACCTCTCCGTAGACATCAACCGGGTATACAGCCTCCTTCTGACAGAATGGCTGGCCTACATGCTGTATCTCAGGCACCACTATCCCTATCTCTTCTCGCTTGCCATGCGCCGGAACCCGTTCGACAAAAAGGCGTCCGTGATCGTTTCTTAAGCGCGCGCTCTGTTTTAAAAAAGGGCAGAGTCTCATTTTTTTACCACCAACCCAAAATCAAAATCATGATGTGAAATCTCCCTGAGATGGAGCTTTAAAATTTTGATTAAAAAAAGTATTACAAGCACATTGAGACAATGATAACGCTCCCGGGGCTTCGCCCCCGCCGCTATGGCGCCCCGGTTGCGATTACAAGGAATCCCCATAACAACGTCCGGGGATGCAGGAGGAATCACATGCGCCATGAGCCCCCCTGGGGGCGGGCTGGCGCGAGGGGGGGGCGACATGCGAGCAAAAAATTAGTGGCTGGATTGCTACGATACCCCTAAAAAAAATCTGACACGCCCGCTTCATCACGCCATGACAATATAGGCAATGACAGAGAGCAGGAATGCCAAGAGCAGCATGGCAAGCGAGAGGGGTGCAACAAAGACCAGCATGGCATTGACCGTGCTTGCCAGCTGGGAGATGCGGTTTGAACCGAACACCACGATATGTTCGCACTGTGCCGTGCCTGCCGCTGCATCAGCCGGTGCAAGGTTTCCTATTGCTTCATTGAGAGCCTGTATGACATAGGGAGTAAATTCCGAGACCGGCACGTTCATCCCGACCGGGTTTTTCCCGGTGATGGTGTTCACCACATGGGAATCGGTGGTCATGATTTCGGCATCGTCGACAAAGCCGAGGATCTCCTCGAGCAGTATTTCCCGCGCCCCCAGTGCCATATTATTCCCGTCCATAAGGACATAGGCAGTTTTCTGTCCTTCCACCTCAATGACGAGCACCTGGACACCCAGGTCCCCGAAACCCATCTCCCGGTTGAAGGGGAGCGTGTGGTGGGCAACCCCCACCTTAAAGGGGGCCTGGGGCGCTGTCCGGCAGGCTTCCATGGCATTGACTGCGGCCTTCTGGTACTCGACCGCGGTGGTCGTGGCAAGCAGGACCGGTGATGACAGGTCGGTCATGCAGTTGTGTGCATCAACGACCGCGACATGCGGGAACCAGCGGTGCCCCTCGGCCATGATCGTCATACCGATCGAAAAATCAACATCTTCCGTCCGGTTAGGCGACCGCGTAGTGACGAGCAGCACGGAATCGCCGAACCTCTGGTACAGCACCTGGACCGATCCTGCCTGTGTCCGTCCCGATCTCCCGGCAGCAGCAGAATAGACCAGTCCCTCCTGCGAGCGCCGGAGTGCGTCAATTACTTTATTGATCTCCGATTCTGAAACAAGGTTGAAATCATGGGTAGCGCACCCGTGGGCGACAAGGATCTCCTCATCGAAATTGTCATGGATGATCTTCGGGAGGTTTCCGCCACCGATCTCGCCCATGGGGCCGGGGTGCAGGTTCGGAACCGTGAAGATTACCTGGTTACCCCCCCCGTATTTAAAAAAGAAACTCACCTGCGGGACAAAGATCTCCTCGCCGATCTCCCGGAAGAAGTTCTCCATGCCCCGCGAGGAACCGTCGGTCATGTGGGCGATGAACGCGTTGATGAAGGCAAGCCCCCGGATCTGGAATGCACGCTTGAGGGGCTGTTCGATCATCCATATCAGGATTGCAAAGCCAAGCCCGAAAACAACATGGAGAACGAGCGCGATGATGGCAAAGAACGGAGAGAAAAGGAAAATACCGACAAGAATCCCGACACCGCTCTGCGTGAGCGCAGGGATGATCATCCGGGGAACCCGGTAATCTGCAATTGCGGTCAGCACAAACAACCGGAGCCCGAAGATGAAACCAAGGGAGATCGCGTAACACATCGGAATGAGTTTCACGGAGGATGCAAGGGCGGAGAGCGTGATGATGACCCCAAGGACTGTGCAGGTCAGTGCCAGGAGGGCAGACCGGTTCCAGGTCATGGTCTTTCCGGTGTATTCAATGATCGGTTTTGTCAGGACCAGGGCTGCAATGGCCGGGATCGTAAAGGCAAGCGTGCCGGAAAACAGGAATTGTTCCGGGAGGGAAAAGAAGTTGCTGATGACCGTGGGGAGGGTATAGGAGATCGGGCCGGCGAGGTTGAGGTTCAGCCAGGATTTCGCGCTTGCTGCATCGATAAAAATGCCCAGAAGGAAGATCAGGGCAAGGGATCGTTTCCATGACGGGGCGGTGAAGATGAACCGGGCAAGCTGGCCCATCTTCACATCACTGCTCTGCGCCATCAGGCAAATCCTCCGATACGAAGTTCATGACGGTCCGTTGTCGACCGGACCTCTGTTGTTGTATAGGTTAACGGACGGGAATAAAAAGGTGCATTGAGCGTGAGGCTCTCGTATTCACCCCCCTCGCCGGCAAGGTGGATCCGGCTTGTGGCAGCAACCTTCCTGAGCCGGTGGATGAGGTCATCATTGAACCGGGCACCAAGGAAGCTCTCATCAAGCCCTTCTGCCGCAGTCACGACGATAATCGCGTCCATCCTCCGGGCAACCTCATACAGGAGTGTCTCCAAATCCATGTGCCAGAGTGGGGTGAAGAGTGCCAGACCCAGCCGGTCTGTTATGGTCTTTATGCGCTCAGCCTGGTACCGGGAAGCAACAGCCCCTGCAATGACCCCTTCGATAGCAAGGGCAGCAAGTCCTTCCTCCAGATCCTTCAGTTCCTGCTCCTTGTTCCCCGGCGTTTCAATTTCAACGTACTCCATACCCGCGATTCGGGCAATGACCGGGACCGCATCGAGATTAGCAGCGTGAAACATATAGGAATCAGGGTTTTTTGGGCGGACTGTCACCATGTACCTGACATCCTTTTTGCTGTCGATCGCTTTCTGGCAGGAAAGGATGGAATCCTTCCCCCCAGACGTCAGTGCCGCCCAGGCCAAACTTATGCTCCTTTGCCGGGTTGTTCTTCAAGCAGACCGAAATTCTGCCGGTACCGTGCCTCCATCATCTTCCAGTCCGGCAGGTGTGTCTGGCACCCGACATGCTCCACCACAAACGAGGCGGTTACCGTACCTATCTTGCAGCAGGTCAGCGGTGCATACCCTCGCACATATGCGGAAAGGAATCCTGCCCGGTACGAGTCGCCGGCACCGGTCGGGTCAGCGAGGGTCACCGGCACGACCGGAATAACATGCTCAGTTCCCCGCGTGTAGAGCGTGCTGCCATCCCCGCTCATGGTAAATACCGCGGTATCGACCTGCGCGATGAGTTGTTGCCGGGAGATCCCGAGGGTCTCGCACATCTGCCGAACTTCGTGCTGGTTTGCAAAAAGAATATCTGCATTATCGATAATGGAATGCAGTTGTTCCTTGTTGTACCAGAACACGTCCTGTCCCGGATCGAACGAGACAAACTCGCTCTTCTCGGCCACGCTGCAGTTAAAGGCCGGGTCGGCAGTAGCCATGTGCACGAATGGCAGGCCGGGAGCTTCTGCGGAGGCAAATGCCCGGGAGGCACCCCATTCAAAAAAGGTCATCTGGTCCCCGTTATCATCGGTGAACATGAATGCCGTGGGAGTATGGGCATCCGAAACAACAAAGAACTCCCGCTGTATACCCAGACGGGTCATCCACTGGTCGTACCCGCTGCCGGAAAAATCACCCCCGATACAGGAATGGAGGGTCACCTCCTCACCCAGCATCGCGATACCGGCTGCAATATTCGCGGCACCTCCGCCAAAATAGATCTGGCGGTCGGTGATATGCGTTGAGCAGTTCGCTTTTGGCAGGTGGGGGACACGCGAAATATTGTCGATAGCGGTATGCCCGACGATATGGATCATTGTTCTTCCACATCCAGGACTCTGAGCGGTATGTCCCGCAATGCTTTGCCGATGACCGATTTGGCGATCCGTCCTGCATGCTCCTTTGATTCGCCGCGGAAGACCTTCATCTCCAGAATAAGGCCGACAAGTGCCGTGTCTGCAACTACGATTGCGCTTGCGAGGGTTTCTTCGCAATACGGGCACGTGAGATAGCCGGCCTCGACTTCGACAAATTTTGTTGCCGGGTTCAGCCGTTTTCCCGCTTCGCTGATCGCGATACCGGTCGCATCGTCTAGCGACTTGACATCGCGGATGAGCCAGGCAGATTCCATGGTTACGATATAGTCAGGCATAGTCTCCCTCTCACCAGGTTTCACGGTGAACGTGTTCTCCGATACCCATACGATCCGTGTGCTGTGCAGGAGAATGACCCTTTCCCACCGCGAGCAGGGAAACCGGGCGGATATGCTGGGGGAGGGAGAGGATCCCGCGGACTTCATCATCATCAAATGCTCCTGTCCAGCAGGAGTGGAGGTTTCTGGCATGAGCCCCAAGCATCATACAGGTACAGGCAATCGTTGCATCCTCGAGACCGTAGAGGATCCCGCGCTCCCCGTACCGGGACATAGACCGTACATAATTTGAACATACCACAAAGATCACGGGCGCCCGTTCCACGTGTTCCTGCGAAAAAGCGGCTTCTGCGAGTGCGCTTCTTGTCTCTTCCTCAGTGACGACAACCACATCCCAGGCTTCAAGGTTACCGGCGCTCGGAGCGGCACTGGCACAGGAGAGAATATAATCAATATCGCTCTGTGTCAGCGGCTCGTCATCGTACTCGCGTACGGATGACCGGCTCTTTAAAAACCCGATAAAATCAGAGGAGTCCATGTTCTGCCAATACCTGCCAAGCTTCCTGTGCAGGGGTGACGGCGGCGCTGATCGCCGCGGCGAGCCTTAAGGACGCTTCTTCCGGCTGATTGCTCTCTGTTAAGGAGATCGCCTCGTTGAGGGAGTTGATCGCCCGGGCAAATTCCCGGTGGCCGGTGCTTTTTTGTGCAAATGAAAGTTCGCTCCGGACCGATTCCATCATCATGAGAAGCATTTTTTTCCCGCCCGGCCTCTCCTGTTCGGAGAATCCCGGGAGGGCAAGGGATAACTGGGACATCAGGATCAGTTCTGACTTTGCCCGTTCCCCGTACTGGTAATTCAAGACAGCAACTTTCGGTTCCATACTCACCATAGCTGTTGTGGAGACCATATAGTTATCATTCTTATAATGCATGCCGGAAAAGATTGCATACTACTGAAAAGAACAAGGGGCGGGTGAACCCCTGGACGGGCACGGTTCCGCCAGACAATGAATCAGCGAGCTGACTTTGCCTTTGCACCGAGGGCAGAGACTTTCGCCCTGCGCATCCTTCTGCGGATCATCGGGTTTGCCGTTGACTCATTCATCCCGGAGCCACCGGAACGATCGCCGCCACGCCTGCCGCCACGTCCCCCGCGGCTACCCCGGGAACCCCCGCGGCCGCCCATGGCTTCTGCCATCTGGTCGATCTGCTTGACATTTGCGCCTGCCTTGAACCGCTGGTTCGGTCCCGGGGTCTTGGCTTCGCCTTCTTTTTTCGGCACGAGCCGGATCTTGCCCTTGACGCCTTTTACCTGTGCCCAGAGGGTTGTACCTGTTTTACCCATAGTTAAACTCCTTATCTAATTCTGCTGCCCCGCTCATAAATGTTCGCGCCTGATCGGTTCCCCGTAAGGTTTGCCGTCATCCATAAAAGGCGGTTATTTTCGGGGAGTTGCTGCATTGATCTCTTTTTTCAGAATTTCGCTCACGATTTTCCCGTTTGCCGATCCGCGCACTTCTGCCATCACGATTCCCATGAGCGGGCCGATCGCGGCAGTACCTTTCTGTGCCACAAAGTCTTTGCGATCAGCAATAATGTTCCTGATTATCTTTTCCAGATCTTCACGGGACACGACCGGGGCGAGTTGTGCAAGGGCTTCGGAGAAGCTGCTGCCCTCCGCAATCTTCCGGAGCATGTCGGGGATCGCTTCCCTAGCCGCTTTCCCGGAACCGACGGCATGCCATATGTCAAGATATGCCTGGTCAGGGACCGTACGGATATCAACCCCGTCCCTCCGGAGTTCTGTGGTGGTGGAAAGGATGGTGAAGGCCGCAAGCTTCGGCTTGATTCCTTCCTGTACTGCCTGCTCGAAGAGCGGGAGTTTCTCTGATGCTGCCAGCTGGAGCGCGTAGTTCCTGTCGATCTCAAAGGCCGCAGCAAACCGTTCTGCCTTGGTGGTAAGCAGCTCGGGGATGATGACAGCTTCCCACCTTGTATCATCAATGACCACCGGCATGACATCTGTTTCGGGATACATCCGGGCTGCCCCCGGCAGAGGTCGCATGTAGCTGGTGCTCCCGTTCTCGAGCATCTTGCGGGTCTCTTCCGGAACCGGTTTGTCCGAGAGTGCGAGTTTTGCCCGGAGGATAACCTGGCCGGCCGCGCAGGAGGCCTGTTTTTCGCTGGTTCCCGCAACGAGGACAACGCAGTCCTCTTTCTCGGCATGCATGCAGGTCCGGAGACGGTTTACTTCTTCCGCTGTGACCCCGTACGCCGGGAGCTCATCGGTATGGAAGATACCCCCGACCCCGCACTTTTTCGCGTAATCCGATATCTCGCTGCCAAGCCTGCGCTCCGGCTGGATCTCGCGCCCGACAAGACCGGCAAAGCCCTTGAGATTTATCGCGTGGATCTTCTTTGCTTTTTTAAGCACGGCAGATTTGGTTTCATGAAACAGGGTTGTGACATCAGCCCCTCCGGTTGCATCAACAGAGGCCCCGCACTTCCTGAGATCATCGCGAATCGCAAGAAGGCTTATCTGGCGCCGGACTTCGCGCCGGACAACTTCGGCGATAAGATCGAGTTCCTGCACGCCTTTAATCTCAACGCGGGCTCCATCCGCTATCGATATATTGACGTCCTGCCGGATTGTGCCGAGCCCCCGCTTGACCTTTCCGGTGGATCGGAGTACCATACCAATATACTCGGCCACCTTCTGGACATCTTCCGGTGTGTACATGCAGGGGGAGGTCGTGATCTCGATAAGCGGGATCCCGAGCCGGTCAAGGCTGAAAATCTCGTCCTTCACCCGCTGGGCTGCCTCCTCTTCAAGGCAGATCGTCTCTATCAGCCCGCCGTCAGGGAGTTTTCCGTTGAATGCAACAAGTGCCGTGCGCTGGAAACCGCTCGTGTTGGAGCCGTCGATGACAAGTTTTCTCATCGTGTGCACCTGCGGTACGGGTGTCATGCCGAACATCTTTGCGATGGTGAGACAGACTGCCATTGATTCGTCATTTACCGGTGCCGGAGGCTCCTCATCGTTCTCGACAAGGCAGGTGGTGTCATAGGTATAGTACCGGAACTTCCGGTCATGCTTCATCTCTTCCTGGGCCGCCCTGTCGATCTCGCCCATCTCGCTGACAGTAGCACGGAGGTAACGGGAGAACTCACCGTTGTGATCCGCTATCTCGCGAAGCATGGTGGGGCAGTGGCAGAAGAGTTTCTCCCGCGTATCCAGCTGCTGGTGGATCTCGATACCCGCCATGAGGCCAAGGGCTTTATAGTCCATGAGTGCTCCTCCGCGAACATTCGCCTTTGAGATTCTCCTGCATCATCGCTGCCGCTTTCCCTGCATCCTTCTCGTTGCCGAGCACCCACATCATCTTCACAAGAGCCACCTCCGGCAGCAGATCGCCGCCCTCGATAATGCCCGCATCGAGGAGGTCTCGGCCGGTGTCGTAGACCCGGTCGCAGACCCGGCCGTGCATGCACTGCGAGGTCATGACAACGAGGGTCCCCTTCTCAACAAGACGTCCCAGCGCGGGGATGAGCGTGGTGCTGGTGTGCCCGAGGCCGGTTCCCGCGATCACAAGGCCGTGGTAGTCTTCGTACGCTTTCAGGATGCCCGGGGACATGCCCGGGTAGAACTGGACAAGGGCGCAGTGCGGGTCGAGAGCGTCGTGGAGCGCAAGAGTGCGGGCCCCCCTCCTGACCGCTTCCTTTGCAAGGGTGACGTTCTGCGAGGGATACCCGACTTCACCGATCGGGGCTATGCCAAGGCTCTGGAAGGCATCCCGGCGGGAGGTGTGCATCTTGCGCACCCGTGTGCCCCGGTGGATGGCGCAGGTATCATCGTTCGTGGTAGCATGCATTACGACTGCCACCTCCCCGAGTTCGCTTGTTGCCGCAACTGCGGCACAGACCGCGTTCATGGCATTGTCGCTCGAGGGCCGGTCTGCGGAACGCTGGGAACCGACAAAGACTATCGGCACAGGGGTGTCGATCATGAAACTGAGCGCTGCCGCGCTGTAGGCCATGGTATCTGTTCCATGGGTTACCATAACGCCGGTTGCTCCCCCTTTTATCTCAGCATGGACCGCTCCGGCAAGTTCCTGCCATATTGCAGGAGTCATATTCTCCGAGAGGATGGTTGCAAGCGGGATCGTGCGGTAGTTCGCAATCTCTTTTAGTGCGGGAATCGCGGTCAGGATGTCGCTCGCATTGAACTGGCTCGTGACGGAGCCGGTCCGGTAATCGATCCTGCTTGCGATAGTCCCCCCCGTGGAGACGATGGCAAGGGTTGGGAGATTTTTGTTCTGGACAACCGCTGGCTGTGTCACCGCTACCGTTGCGGGGTGTTCAATCAGGGAGCAGGAAGCCGGAGGGACACCAATATTGTACCCGGAGTCAAGTTTTACGACAGCCATCCCGTCGCGCTTCGTGATGTACACGCCTCTTCGGCTCATTCCCTTGTAGCTGCACTGGATATGGTCGCCGGAGGCAAACTGTGGGGTTATGCTATCAGCCTCCGTGCTTTGGAGATGAGCTCTTCCCTTGCCTTTGCGATTTTTGTCAGTTTCTGGTCAACGATTACAGAATCGGCATCAAGCTGTTTCCTGCGGTCATGGATGGCACCTTTGATTGCCACCGGAGCCGGCCCTCCGGGAGCTTTCCGGAGGCCGATGGAATACTCCGGGTCAAGCACGTTGTTGATCTTTTCCTGGGTGAGCCCTTTTTTGACGAGCGAGATCCCGCTGTCCAGTTCCCGTGCCGCTTCTTCGAGTGTGCCGAGAGAAAGATCTCCTTTCTGTACAGCTCTCCCGACAATATTGTGGGCAGTCCGGAAGGGGATATTGTATGCCCTGACAAGCGAGTCTGCAAGTTCGGTAGCAGTAGAAAATCCCTTGCCGGCCTCCTCCCTCATGCGTTCTTTATCAAATTTCGCACTGGCAAGCATATCAATAAGGAGCCGGATGCTCTCTTTTGTGTCCTGCATCCCGCGCCAGATATTCGGCGTGAGTTCCTGCAGGTCGCGGTTGTAGCTCATGGGAAGTCCCTTGACCGTCATCATGGCCCCGCTGAAGGATCCAAAGACCGACCCGCTCTTTGCCCGCATGATCTCGGCGGTATCAGGGTTCTTCTTCTGGGGCATTATCGAAGAGGTGGAGCAGAACGCGTCGTCGAGCGAAACAAACCTCACAAACGAGGTGGACCATATGATCAGTTCCTCGCAGAGCCGGCTCGTATTGACCATAAGAATGGCGAGATCGGCCAGGGTCTCCAGGGCAAAGTCACGGGTGGCCACCGCATCCATGGTGTTTATGACAAGACCGTCAAAGCCGAGGATGGCTGCAGTGTAATCACGGTTCACCGAATAGCCGGTAGATGCGAAAGCGGCTGCACCGAGCGGGGAGAGGTTGACCCTTGTGTACGCATCCCGGAGACGGTCGAAGTCCCGGGAAAAGGCCTGTTCGTAGGCAAGGAGGTGGTGGGCAAGGGTTGTCGGCTGGGCGTGTTGCAGGTGGGTGAACCCCGGCATCACACTATCCTTGTGCTGCGCGGCAAGGGCAATGAGGACCCCGCGGACTTTCAGGAGCGCTGACATCTGCTTGAGAAGCTCTTCCCGCAGTTTTATCCGGATGCAGGTTACGACCTCATCGTTCCGGGACCGGCCTATGTGCAGCCGCCCTCCGGCCTCTGCTCCTGCTGACCCGATGAGAACCGACTCGATCCCCGCATGGATATCCTCAAAGCGGTCATCAAATACTTCTTCGCAAATCCCGTTGTCATACATTGCCAGGAGTGCTGGCAGGAGTTGTTTTGTCACCTTGCGGTCAATGATCTTCTGCTTGTCGAGCATCAGTACATGCGCAATATCCACAAGGATATCTGCATCAGCAATATGGCGGTCGGCATGCATTGATGAGAGGAAATGCGTCATCTCACCAGTCCGCTCACCCGACAGACGCCCCAGCCTTACCACATCTTTTCGCATCCGTTCATCCATCTCTTTACTATCCCGTTATTATTGG
>JAKLGN010000027.1 GCA_022710665.1 Methanoregula sp.
GCAATCGAAGGAATCAACCGGGTTGTTCCTGTTCAGGGACTGAAGGGATTGCTCAAATACGGGACGATCCCGGAAATTGATAGTATCAGAAAACGGCGAACCGATCAGGTTTTCAGGCTTTTTTTCCAGGTAGCGGACAAAGGCTGAATTGACAAAGGAGAGCGTGCCATCCGGAAGAAAACGGATGACAAACTCAGTCTGGTCTTCAACAATGGCCCGGTACCGGGCTTCCTTTGCCTCCAGTTCGATCTTGTCTCTGGATTCCCGTGTCACATCCTCTATGATGATGGTTATTCCGCGGCTCCCGTCGTCAAAGACGGTCTTCATGCTCTTGATCTTAAGATACACATAACCGGACTCAACGGAAAACCGGACCTCCCGCACCCCCTCATTACCTGCGATAATATCTGAAAAAACCCCGGGGAGACCTGTGCCTCCAATCGCTGTTTTGAAAATTTCAAGAATATGATTTCCCGTCACATCCTCTTTTTTTACCGCGAAAAAAGTACAGAAACTCTCGTTGACAAAAAGGATGTGGTGGTTCTCGTTCAGGGTTATCACGAGGTCGTCTGTTATACTCACAAGCGCAGAAATCGGGAGCCGGTGGGTCAAAAAAAAGACCCGTGCCGTGCCGTATGACTTGGATTCCACGAGACCGGCTATCTGGAGTATCTCAAGGTATTTTGCTGCCGAATTCCTGTTCATCTTCAGGTTTGAAGAAACATCCGTTATGGTAAGACCTCTCGGATGAGCCTTTAAAAGAATCTTGATCCGGGAAATATTATCCTGTTCAAGCACGGTAATTCCCCCGCCTTGCGCACGGTGGTTATCTTATTTTGTATATGTAACCTGCATACAGGAAATATAAAAACGTTACATAAAAGGGATCAGAACAAATTGCTCTGGAGAAATCCATTTTCTTGCTATGACATTTCTCATTGCGACGTCCCTGCACTCATCACGGGACGGGGTAACACAATTTTTTGGAATATGTGCGGGAAATGATCCACCAGGATTCAGGTATCATCCCAGGGGGGTGTCACAATGACGGGGCATAGCCCCCAAAAACGTCATCAGAGAACCAAGTGAATTCCCGGATAAAAAAACTCTACTCTGGAGAAAACATCGGACTGGCGCCCCCGGTGGCTTTATACGTACGATTGTCCCCGGATGCTGTGACAGCCCTTGCATTGCGATAATCACGAAAGAAGGTTTTTTTTACGATGTCCCGCTAGAAAAGAGGACATTCCTGTCGCAAGGCGCAATTGAGCCCCCTATGGGGGCAGGGAGGGCAAAAAGGGGGCTGATCAGGAGGAGAAAAAGTGGTTTTCCTCCGAGCCGGAAGATCAGTACTATCACCTCTGACGCCAACAGGGGAAAATCGTATGCGGATCATCTTCATCCCCTTACCATAGAGACGAACATTTTTATTGCTTATCCATAATGCCGTGCACAGCTTCTTGGCAAAAATTTAAACGATACTACAGGGAATGAAAAAATGCCCTTGTCGACAGAGGGTGTAATACTGTATCGCCAAAAAAAATCCAACTTTCAACCATTCTTCTGGAATTGATCGATAAGGGATTGAAAAATCCCCCCAGTCATTTCCTGGTGCCGGGACCTCGTTCATGCCGGTATTCACCATCCACAGCGATCCCGCATGGTAATCCTCAGCAATGTTCAGCTTGTTTGCTGCTTCCCATGGTTTGATATTATCCGCGTAACAAGTAGTCGATCAGAAGGAGCAGAGGAGTTGTGCCTGACCTCAAATCAGTACCTGATGATGCACGATGGCGGATAGCTGCGCAGCATGCCACGAACCTTGCGGCAATGTACGAGAGGGTTTTTTACCCGGTTATCAAAGAGCGTTATCACGAACTGGAGCATGAGGTCTGGATAGAAATGGCAAAGATCTCCGGTGAAATTGCCCGGTCGCTCGGATTCAGGGTTGAGACTGCCCGGGAGCTGGCAGAGAGCCTCCGCTGGATGACTACTCTGGTCTTCGGTCCAGGATCTAAGGAAGAGGTCATCGGGATCGGCAAGGACGGTGCAGTAATCGTTATCCGTCGCTGCCCCCTCCTGATGAATGACCCTGGCCTGTCGTCCGGCGAGGGGATATTCCAGAGGTGCATGGTCTTTAACCTGACCGCCCAGAAAACCATGAACCCGCACTTCTCTTCCCGGTTTGTCCGTGCTATGTGCATGGGAGATAGACAGTGTGAATGCAAAATCGAACCGGAAAAAGCGCCGGAGAACAAAGCCTGACAGACCCCTCCTCTCCATGCTTTTTTTGCGATTCGGGTTAAGGCGGAATTGTTATCCGGGTGTCATTGAGAGGCCCCTCAGAAGAAGATCAGCCGGTTTGTTTTTAACCGTTATCGGTCCTGCCGACAGGCTATCTCCGAGAATCCATACGCCCGGGGATCTTTTTAAAAAGGATCACTCCAACAGCAGTTCTCTTATCGCGAAGGGATGGCAATCCGGTCTGCTTTTTTTGTCAGAAATCCTTCTTTTTCAAGGACGCCGAGTAGCCGGAGTACCCGGATCTTCTCCCCGCCAAGGTTCTGAACCAGGTTTTCGATATCCATACCGGGACTTTCCAGAAGCATTTTGATAATTTTTCCCCGCATTTCCCGGTCTGATCCCTCAAAAGCTGATTGTCGTACATACTGTGTGCTCCGACGGTTCGGGTTGGGGATTTTTTTCTTCAGCACTGAACCAAGATCCATCAGTGCCCAGTACCAGGTACGGGGATCTTTCCGGTATAATGAGTTTTTTACAAGAGGAATGATCTCGGCATCACGGACCGGCGATTTTTCCTGAAAGAAAAAGTGGATGAATACCCTGCGGATATTGGTCTCAATGAACACCACCGGCATATTGAAGGCAAAGGCGCAGATTGAGGCGGCGGTTGCGCTGCCGATGCCGGGAAACGTTGCAAGGATATCCGGATCCTGCGGCAGCATGCCATCATACTCTTCAACAACCCTTCGGGCGCATTTCTGCAGGGAGAGTGCCCTCCGGTTGTATCCCATCCCCTGCCAGGCTGCCAGGACATCCACCAGTGGTGCCCCGGCAAGTGAGGGAAAGTCCGGGAATGCGGCAATGAATGCCGGGTATTTTTGGGTCACACGATCAACCTGTGTCTGCTGGAGCATGATCTCGGAGACGAGGATCCGGTAGGGATTGGTTGTCCTCCGCCACGCAAGGTCCCGCCCATGAGTGCGATAATAACCCAGGACGATCTCCCGGAATTCCCTGATGGAAGGAGGGCACTGCATGTACGGGATATCCGATCCTGTGGATTCGGTAGCTGGCTGGCGGGACCTTTTCATGGTCATCTGGTTCTTGTCTTCCGGACAGGATCGGCATAGAGGATAATAATCCCTCCGGTACCGGCAAAGTGCGGGAAACCGTGACAGGAAAGTATTCCGGTTATACCCGTTTGAACATGGTGTCAAGTTCTTTCCGGGTAAACCGGATCATGGTCGGACGGCCATGGGGGCAGGTAAAGGGATTTTTCATCCGCCGCAGCTGGTCCACGATCCGCTGGCACTGCTCCCGTGTACAGATAGTACCCGCCTTTATCGCCCCCCGGCAGGCAATGATCCGGGCTATGCGTTCCCGGTTGCTGACGGTCTGCGCTGCCTCCTCGCTGACAAGGTCGCTGATAATCTCATCGATGATCGTTGTTTCCTCGAGCCTCCCAAGCACGACCGGTACAGCACGGACAACAAACGCGTCTCCGCCAAACCCTTCAAGGATGAATCCTTCAAGGGCAAGCACCGGCAGGAGGTCACGGAGGATCGCGGCCTCCTTCGGGGTACGGTGCAGGACCACCGGGCTGATCAGTTCCTGCGAAGGCCGCGTCTCCTGCGTCTGCCCGGTCACCTGCTCGTACAGGATACGCTCGTGGGCAGCGTGCTGGTCGATGAGGAGCAGATCGTCACCGGCTGTCCGGGCAAGGATATAGATCCCTCCGAACTCCCCGATGACCACAATCTCCGGCAGGAGAGAAGAGGCAAGGTACGCTGGACCGGAACCGACCGGTAACTCCGTCTGCCGGAGCCGCTGGTCCGTCGCAACAGTTCCCGCATGGGTGGACTCAAAAACACCTGCCGGTGCAGGGACCCCAGAAAGATCGTAGGACCGAAAAGGTGCTGCGCTGGGTCCGGGAACGGGGGCTAAACCTGCTTCAGGTGGTTTTGCCGCGGGAATCAGATCGTGGGCAAGCAGGGCATTCCGTACCGAGGCACGGATCATTTCCGTAATCTCCTTTTCCCTTGATAATCTGATCTGTTTTTTTGTCGGGTGGACATTCACGTCCACGAGCATGGGATCGATGGTAAGGTTCAGGAATGCCACCGGGAACCGGTCTTTCGGGAGCAGTGTCCCATACCCGGCCTTGATCGCGTCGTTGATGAGCGGAGAGGAAACAAACCGCTGGTTAACCGTAACAAACATCCGCGCCCGGTCTTTGCGGGCAAGGACAGGACGGGAGATAAACCCGTTTATGGAAAGGAATGACAGGGATGCTTCAACAGGGACAAGATCACGGCTGACCCCGCTGCCAAAGAGCCGGGCTACAGTATCCAGCGTGTGAGTGGTCCGGTCAGTTACTATCTGTTCAGTTCCGTTAAAGGAGAGGTGAAACGCGATCCCGGGATAGGAGAGGCAGATGCCTTCAAGGATATCGTGGATGTGTGCAAGCTCGGTGTTCCTGCTCTTCTGGAACTTCTTTCGGGCCGGGGTATTGAAAAAGAGGTCTTCGACAAGCACGCTCGTCCCGTCCGGTGCACCGGTTTCGGCCGTTGTCAGGACTTTTCCTCCTTCGATGACAATACGTGTGCCGGGGATCACCGCACCGCTTCCCCGTGGTTTTGTAACAAGGGTTACCCGTGAGACGGCAGCGATCGTTGCAAGAGCCTCACCCCGGAACCCGAGCGTGCGGAGGCGATTGAGGTCACCGATGGATGCAATCTTGCTCGTCGCATGGGGAGCAAAGGCGAGTCCTGCATCTGCAGGAGACATACCGCACCCGTCATCGGTGACGCGGATGACCATGATGGCATCTTTCGATGCAGTCAGGTCGATCGTAATCAAACCTGCTCCGGCGTCAATGGCGTTCTCGACCAGTTCCTTGACCACGGAGGCCGGGCGCTCCACCACCTCACCGGCAGCGATCTGGTTGACGGTGGCGGGATCCAGGATCCGGATACGGGACAGATCAGAATTTTCAGACATCGTTTAATCCCCCTGCTCCATGCTCTTTTTCAGTTCCGCGATCTTTGCAAGTGCCTCAAGCGGGGTCATCTCATCCGGATTCAGGGTGGCAAGGGCCCTGAGTGCAGGGTTTTCAGCCCGGGTACCGGAGTCGCTGTCATCGACCAGCAGGATCTGGGTATAGCGCTGCGGCTTTGTGCTGCCGGGAACACCCCGTTGCATATCTTCGGAAAGAAGTTCATCTGCACGGTCGGTCACCTTCTTCGGGATACCCGCAAGCCGGGCAACATGAATACCATAACTCTTGTCTGTCGCACCCGGGATCAGTTTCCGCAGGAAAATGACCTCATCTCTGGTCTCTTTCACCGCGAAGTGGTAGTTTTTCACCCGTTTGAGAGTCTCTTCCGCGGTAATGAGCTCGTGGAAGTGGGTGGCAAAAAGCGTTTTTGGGCCGGCTGTTCCTTTTCCGTGGAGGTACTCAAGCACCGCCCGGGCAATGGAACATCCGTCGACGGTACTCGTCCCCCTCCCGATCTCGTCAAGAATGACCAGACTTCTTGGTGTTATATTGTTGAGGATGTTTGAGAGTTCGAGCATCTCGACAAAGAAGGTACTCTGGCCGCTCGCGAGATCGTCAAAGGCTCCGACGCGGGTAAAGATGCGGTCGATAATGCCGATGCTCGCATGCCGTGCCGGAACGAAACCGCCGGCCTGCGCCATGATACAGATAAGCGCACAGGCCCGCATGTATGTGGACTTCCCTGCCATGTTTGCACCGGTAATAACCAGGATCTGGTTCTCGCTGCCGGAGAGGTCCACGTCATTGGGAACAAATCCCCCGGCAACACCCGACTCAACAACGGGATGGCGGCCATCGCGGATAACAATCGCGCTGCCGGTGTTCAGCAGCGGGCGCACGTAGTTCCGGTTGCAGGCGACTTCTGCAAGAGTGGCGGCAACATCGAGTGCTGCGATACCAGCAGCAATTGTCTGCACGTCTGGTACAATCGCCCGGAGGGATTCAAGGAGACCGTTGTACAGTTCCCGTTCAAGTGCAAGGACTTTCTCGTCAGCATTCGTAATGAGCGCTTCTTTCTCACGGAGTTCCGGGATGGTATAGCGTTCACCGCTGGCGGTGGTCTGCTTCCGCTCGTAATCGGGAGGGACGAGTGCAAGGTTGGGCCTGGTAATATCGATGTAGTACCCGAAGATCCTGTTATACCCGATCTTGAGGGATTTGATGCCGGTCCGCTCCCGCTCCTGTTCCTGGAGTTTTACAATCCAGTTCCTGCCTGAGTGGAGGACAGTGTGGATAGCATCGAGTTCTTCAGAGAAACCCTCGCGGATAACGCCGCCATTGCGGGCAACTGCCGGTGGCTCTTCAACGATTGCCCGCCGGATAAGGGCGATTGTCTCCGGAAGGTCCTGCATCTCCCTGAGCGCATGGGAAAGAATGGCGGGGAGATCCCCGGCTTGCCCGGGATTGACGGATAGTTTCAGTACCGGCAGGGCAGCAAGGGAATCTGCGAGAGCAAGCAGGTCCCGTGGTCCGGCATTCCCGTATGAGACCCGTGCCGCAATCCGTTCAATATCGGCAAACTCCGATAAGCCTGAACGGACCGAGAGACGGACAGCGGTCCGTGTAACAAAATACTCAACGGTGTCCAGCCTTTCATCGATCCGGCCGGTATCCAGGAGCGGCCGGGTCAGGTGCCGGGAGAGGAGCCTGCTGCCCATCGGGGTCTTCGTCAGGTTAAGGACGGAGAAGAGTGTTTGCCCCTTTGTCCCCCCGCGGATGCTCTCTTTCACTTCAAGATTTCGCAGGGTAACCGCATCGAGCATCATCGACTGGGAGGATGCCCGGGTCGCAAGGCTGCTGATATGGGCAAGGGATGAAGCCTGCATCTCCTGCGCATAGAGCAGCGCGGCGCCTGCAGCACCAATGGCAGCAGGTTCATCGTCGCATCCAAACCCGGCAAGCGTTGCTACATGGAAATGGGATGTGAGGAGGGTTCGCGCCCGGCCGGGAAAAAATGCCTCGTCACGGAAGCGTGAGGCAACGACACCGCGTTCGGAAAATTTCCGTATGACAGCCTCGGGAATGGTTGACGGGATGATACATTCTGCAGGATGATACCGTGCGATTTCGGAGAGGAGGTTTGAAAGGTTCTGGTCATGTCCAACAATAGAGACGAAGAATTCTCCCGTGGTGATATCCAGGAGGGCAATCCCCCATCCCTGCCCTTTTGCCTCCGGGCAGATCGCCATAAGATAGACAGCGTCCGGGGAGGGAAGCATGGCGGAATCGATCACGGTCCCCGGGGTGATGATCCGGCTGATCTCCCGCTTCACAATACCCTTTGCGGTTCTGGGATCCCCGACCTGTTCACAGACGGCGACCTTATAGCCCTTCCCCACCAGTTTTGCAATATATCCCTCGACGGCATGGTACGGAACACCGGCAAGGGGGATCCGGTTGTCCCCGCTCTTCGAGCGGGAGGTGAGGACAATATCCAGTTCCCGGGCAACTAGCTCCGCATCACTGTTGAAGGTCTCATAAAAATCCCCAATCCGGAAGAAGAGGATAGTCTCCGGGTGCTTTGTCTTCAGTTCCTGGTACTGGCGCATGACCGGGGTGAGATTCCCGCCAGTGTCACTCCCGTCCGATTCGCCGGGTCCGGTCTCGCGTGCCATGGTGATACAAGGTAGCCTTTGGACCAGATAATACCCATCTGATCGATACTGCCAGACCTATGAACGGGACCTGAACGCGTACCAGGCAAGGACCGGTAGCGATACCGTCAGCGCAACAAGTCCGTATATCAGCGCGAGTGCAAAACCGTACCCGAGCAGGCGCACAAGATCATCAAGGAATGATACCACCATGGGTATCCCGCTTGCAGCCAAGAGAAACCCGGCAAATAGCAGGAGGATAGTGCCGGCAGCGGCGTTCTTCATATCCTGCCTGCTCGGAGCAATGGAGAGCACGATGCTCAAAGTCAGGTACAGGTAAAGGAGGAACCAGCCATTGAAACGGGCAGCCAGGTTGTCTGAAAATATGCTGAAGACCGAGGTCCCAAGGGCTGTCAGGATATCTGGAGATCCGAGGATAGCTTTAAATGCCGGAAAGGAACAGCCCAGGTAAGTCCCGAAGAGCCAGGTGATAACCGAAAGCGCGAACGGGAGGACAAAGATCGGGGCCGTGCTGATGACAACATCACCGATATATGGCAGGAACGGGCTGGAGTATGTGACCGAACCCCCGTCCCGTGAGAACCACACAACCCTTCGGATCCGGGCACCGGAAACCAGGCAGCCGATAATGTGAGCGGATTCATGCAGAACAACGCCGGGAAAACGGATGAGAAGATAGAGCGTCCAGAACGGTGTCACCGCAACCCAGAGGTGATCCAGTATGTACGAGAGTGCGATAACGAGAATTACGCTGAGCAGTAGGAAAAGTACCCCGCTGGAATCCATATTGTCCTTGTTATGGAAGATGGGAGTTTCACCTTCATATGTTTCGTGCCGGGACTGGTAATGCTGAAAAGCTCATCAGGTCATCATGCTTATCAGCGTATAACGGAGTATTGCCTTGTCCTCAGAAACTACAGAAAGACCAAACCCGCACAATCACCTCACGCATGAGAAAAGCCCGTACCTGCAGCAGCATGCTACCAATCCCGTGGACTGGTATCCATGGGGTGAGGAAGCCTTCCGTTGCGCAACAGCAGAACACAAACCAGTCTTCCTCTCGATAGGGTATGCAACGTGCCACTGGTGCCATGTCATGGCTCGCGAATCGTTTGAGGACCCCGGCATTGCAGATATTCTGAACACTTCTTTTATCGCTATAAAGGTTGACCGGGAGGAGCGGCCTGATATCGACAGTGTGTACATGACTGCCTGCCAGCTGATGACCGGACAGGGCGGGTGGCCATTGACGATCATCATGACCCCGGACAGAAAACCCTTCTTTGCCGGGACGTATCTTCCCCGGCATACACGGGCCGGCATGAAGGGGTTATCGGAACTCCTGCAGGAGGTTGCCCGGCTCTGGCAGGTTCAGCGCGATGCTCTCGTGACCGGAGCAGATCAACTCATCGCCCGGCTTGCGGAGATCCTGGTGGTACCCGATGACGGGACTGCCGATCAATCCCTGCTTCAGAAAGGGTATGAAGAACTGGCTCAATCGTTTGATTCTGTCAACGGGGGGTTCGGCAGGATTCCCAGGTTCCCGATACCAACGCACATTCTGTTCCTCCTCCGTTTCTGGAAGCGCACAGGATCCGCGCTGTCCCTTCGCATGGCAGAAGAGACTCTCGAGGGGCTGCGTTGCGGGGGCATTCACGATCATCTCGGTGGCGGATTTCACCGGTACTCCACAGATGCGGAATGGCGCGTTCCGCATTTTGAGAAGATGCTGTACGACCAGGCACTTCTCGTGATGGCTTTCACAGAAGCATGGCAGGCAACCAAAAAACCGCTCTACAAAAAGACAGCAGAGGATATTATTGCCTATGTAACCCGCGATCTTTTATCGCCGGAAGGTGCGTTTATTTCCGCAGAGGATGCCGACAGCCCGGACGGGGAAGGCGCATTTTATCTCTGGACGAGAAAGGAACTTGATGATCTTCTCGGTTTTGAGGATAGTACATTTGCAGCAAACCTTTTCAATGTCCGTAAGAAGGGAAACTTCTTCTCCGCGGAAGCAGGCACCGGAAAAAATATCCTGTTCAAAAAAAAGGGGGAGGGGGATCATCAGCACGATGAGTCAAGGATTGAATCGATCAGGCAGACCCTGCTGGCCGGACGGGCAAAGCGACCGCGTCCGCGGCGGGACGAAAAGATTCTCTCGGACTGGAATGGTCTCATGATTGCGGCTCTTGCCCAATCCTCCCGTGCTTTCGATAACCCGGATTATTATCGGAGCGGTGAAACAGCGATGCGCTTTATTCTTGACCATCTGCGCCTGCCCGATGGCTCTCTATGGCATCGTTATTGCGATGGCGAGGCAGCGGTTGTGGCCTTTGCCGATGATTATGCATGTTGTATTTGGGCGCTCATTGAACTGTATGAAACCAGTTTTGATCCAGCATGGCTTGCAGAAGCCCTTGTCCTCGACCGCTACCAAAAACAGCATTTTGCCGATACCAGGGAAAACGGATATTTCACAACATCGGATAACGGGGAAACGCTCATTGTCCGAAAAAAAGAGATATACGACGGGGCTGTCCCTTCCGCAAACTCGGTAACCCTTGGAAATCTTGTCCTGCTGGGTCACCTGACCGGTAACCCGTCCTACGAAGAGCAGGCAGCTCGTCTTGCAGACGCTTTCAGCGGGATTATCCGCAGATCTCCTTCCTCGTTCAGTTTCTTTCTCTGCAGTCTTGACCATCTTCTTGGGCCGGCCAGTGATGTTGTCATTTCAGGGGAACAATCGGATCCTGAGACAACCCGGATGATCCACATGATCCGCCAAACGTTTTTACCGTCTTTGACGGTCCACGTCCGCTCCTCAGCTGCATCCTTGGCGCTTGATGCTCTTGCGCCATTCACGAAATTTCTGAACGCGCAGAACAGAAAAGCAACAGCATACCTGTGTGCCGGACAAGCCTGTCGTAGTCCGGTAACAACCGCCGAAGCTCTGATGGAGCTCCTCAAAGAAAAAGTGTGATATTTCTTCAGAGGTTCTTGAGCGCGACAATATCCCTTACACCCGCAAGCTTCCAGACAAGGGATCGCTCTTCCTCCGCGATTGCAACGGGTGCATCCGTGGGGGAATGCCCGAGCGCAGCAAGGATGTTGCAGGAAAGGTTCCGCTCCACGATCAGGTCAACGAATTTTTCCCGGATGATCTTTTTCTCGATAGAGTCATGTACTTCTTCCAGGTATCCCTGCAGGGTAACGAAAATGTAGGATGAAAGTTCTTTGTTATATTTCTCGATCTCAACGGATGCATAGGGGCTTTTCCGGAAATACTCGATCTTCTTG
>JAKLGN010000028.1 GCA_022710665.1 Methanoregula sp.
GAACTCAGCACCATCCCCTGCAAAAACAGGGAGTACGGGAAGATCGTTCATTCCCGCATTCATTCGGTTGGACTTATCCTGATAGAGTAATTGTTACCTGCCCGCGTGGGGCCGGTACATAAGCGCTTTTCGCCGGCTCCGGTTGACAATCCCCCTCCGCATCCACGTGCTGTACTTTGCCGTGAATGAACCGACAATGGAGGTCACAATGACCATGGCTGCAATGGTGGTTGCGATGATCGGCGACCCGTACAATACCGCAAGCGCAATCGAAAATTCACCACGGCAGATCATGTTTGCCCATATCTCAAGGCCTGAGAGGGCTGATCCATGGATGACGAGCCCGATAAGCATGCCGGAGACCAGCTTGGACAGGATCGCAAGCGTGCAGATGATCGCGACAACAGACCAGTTCACTCCGCTGGCAAAATCGATGGTCACCCCGAAGAATACAAAAAACATGACCATGAACACATCCCGGAACGGCCGGGCATGCTGCTCGAACGCATTGGGGTCCGTGGTGGCAAACGCCGCACCCAGCGCGATCACCATCAGGGTCTCGGGAATTTCCAGGTACAGGGCAACCGATGCCGTGATGAGGACTGCAGTAAAGGTAAAAAGGATGGGAATCTCATCATCCCGCTCAAGGATGGAGACAAGGAACTCCTTTCCATAATAGGAGATGGCATAGATAACGGCAAGGGCAAGCGCTATCTTGACAACGAACAAGAGGAGGTTCTGGTCGCTTGCAGAGAGAATGGCAAGGATGATGATCAGGACAAGATCCTCAAAAACAGTCACCCAGATGATCGTCTCGGCTTCCACGCTCATCAGTTTCCGGTTCTCAATCAACGAGGTGATGATGATTGCCGTGCTGGTGATGTAGAAGGCTGCTCCCACAATGAACGATTCCATGAGGGTGAAGCCCAGCAGGTAAGCAGCCGCAAACCCGATCCCCATATCAACGGTAAGACCGATAAGCCCGCCGGTGAGAACTTTCGACGGATTGGCAATAATCCGATCCAGTTTCAGTTCGAGTCCCATAAAGAACAGCAGGAAAAGAAGACCCATACTGGAGAAGAACTGGCTGATCTCGTCAGAGCGAACGATCCCGAGACCCGCTTTTCCCAGGATGACGCCGGCAATGATGTAGAACGGTATGGCAGGAATTGACAGGTATTTGGAAATAAGGGCAAGCACCAGGCAGACGAAAAGCGCGATGATGAAGCCTTCCATTACTCCACCATTATTTCGCGCTCAAATTTTATTATCTGGTCACTTTCCCCGATGACAAGGGCTGCATCCCCCGTCTCGAAAGCAAAGGAGGGCGGAGGGTTGACAATATTCTTATCATGCCGGCAGACTGCGATGATGGTAGCACCGGTCTTTGTCCGGATCTGAAGATCTTCGATGGTTTTTCCGGTTACCGATGCCGGAACAAAGAATGTATGTATCGTGACCCGGAGGTCAGATAGGGCAGAAAATGCGATCTCCACACTCTCCTGGTCGGCTTCTATGATGGCCCCGGTAAGGATGTTGCCGAGCCTCCGTGCCTCAACTGCCGTCATAACCACAGCACATGGGGACTGGTTGCCCTTCTCGAGCGTATACATCTGGATCGTGCCGGTCTTGGTAAAGAAGATCGCAATCGTATCTCCCTTGTCAGTCATAATTTCGTATTTTGTGCCGACACCGGGAAGATTCAGGGATCGAAGCGCCATAGCAGACATTAGAAAATGATCCCTAAATATATTATGATTATGTGAGGTGATCCACTGCAGGGATGCACCGGATAAAAACAAAAAAAGAGATGGTTTGCATCCAGGGTTTTTGAGAGGTCGGGAGGAGCGAAGTGCGAACCGAACCGGCATATGACGCTTCTTTGGAGGGTAATACCTCCTCCCTGGTACCATGGTTGAAACAACGGGAAGATAAATACGGGACCGGGCGGGGTGAAAGTGATTGGTGGGTCTGGAGAAAACCTCTTTTTTCGCCCCATGATCGAACTACTTAGGCCATCCCGGCCCTGATCGGAGGCAGGGGCGCATTGCGACAGGATTGTCTTTTTGATTGGTTATCGTGCCATTTTACCTACCAGCTCATTCAGGAATTTACGAGAAAAAATATAGCTGGAGTATTGTTCCGGATTTCAGATCAAAAAAGTGTTCCTGATAATGGATAACGCTCCCGGGGCTTCGCCCCGCCGCTACGGCTCCCCGATTGCGATGACTTTGCAGTACCAGGATAAGGCATGCCGGTACTACAGAAGAATAGCAGGCGCCACTGCCTCCATCGGGGGCAGGGCCGGCAAAAAGGGGGGCATCCATCAGAGAGAAATGAGTCGCCGAAATGTGACGATATCCTTTGATTACGGATCATCGGCAAAACCCTTCTTTCGTGATTATCGTAATGCGGGGGCTGCCCAGCGGCGGGGGCTCACACGTGAGCGAAAGCCCCCGAAAGCGTCGGTCCGATGATTTCTCAAGAGACGGGTTTTTTCAAAAAAAATTCTCTGTGATGTAGTATCCCGAATTCATTTCACTCAGTTGCTACCAGGTAAAACCGTATCTGGTGCCTTAAAAAAAGTATCGCAATACGAGGTTGACCCCCTCTCTCCCCCAGAGGGGGATGCAGCATGCGGGGTGCGCCCCCTTGGCCCCCGATTTAGATGAAAGTTTTCAAATAACGTTTTTGCCCAGCGAGGCCCCGACGAGGCGGCCGAGCGACCCCCAAAGGGGGGGGCTTGCTCATTTTCTTGATTGTTTTGTGAAATTATTTCGGGATAGGACAAAAATTCTCTGTGATGACCTCATCTGACCACATTTATTATAATATCAGTTGGAGAAACGTTCCTGAGTATGTTCCGGGTGGCGTTTTTCGACCATGTCATTACAAAACAGAAATAGCGGATCGGACGAACCGCAGAACCCAGCGGGTGCTGACACGAACGAAGATCCTCTCTTTGTTCAGGAACATTCACCCCCTCCGGCTGATCTCCGGACACTCATCCTGAACCGGAAAGAGAGCGAGAAGCAGCTGAGCCTCCGGTTTTCTCTCATACAGGCTATCCTGGAAGGGGCAGACAGCGCAATTTTTTCTGTTGACACGCAGGGTTGTTATACCAGCTTCAATAAAAAACATGCCCGGGATATGCAGGACCTCTACGGTTCTGCGATCATGACTGGCGAAAAACTGGCGGGATTCGTGCCCGTTGAAAAGGACGCCGGGAAGATCCTCGGTCTTATCCGGCTGGCACTGGCGGGAGAACCGGGAACTGCAAGCGATTATTTCGGAGATCCGGCACGAAGCCGCCGCTATTTCGATCTTTCGTGCTACCCGGTGCACAACGATACCGGACTGGTAAACGGGGTGGCGGTCATTGTCACGGACACGACATCGCGAAAACAACGTGAACTTTCACTCATCGGACGGGAAGAGCGGTTCCGCAAGCTTGCAGATGATGCGCCGGATCTCCTGTTCCGGATATCCCTCCCTGACGGGAACTATGAATATGTCAGCCCGGCATCGCTCACATTCACCGGTTACCCGCCGGAGATCTTTTACAAAAAACCCGGATTTTTGTATGAGCTGGTACACTCATCAGGGAAAGAGACCTTCGGCAGGAATCTGGGCCTCCTGATGAAAGGCAACAATGCTCCTGAATCAGAATTTCAGGTTGTCCATAAGGACGGAAAGGTGCGATGGTGGTTTTTAAGGACCACGCTTATCCGGGATGCTGCGGGTCACCCCATTGCTGCTGAAGGCATGGTAACGGATATCACCGACCGGAAAAGAGCGCAGATCGCCTGTGAGGAGAATGAAGAGCGGTTCCGGACGATCGTTGAATCGGCTGATGCAGGAATTCTCGTGGTTGATGCAGAAACAGATGGTATTTTGGATGCCAATCCCCGTGCCCTGGAGATGATCGGGGCGATACGGGAAAAGGTCATTGGATCAGCCTGCCACCAGGTTATCTGCCCCGCCGAACCCGGCAGCCGCCCGGTTACGGATGCGGGTGAGCCGGCAGAACCATCAGAACAGGTCATCAGAACGGCGGATGGCAGACGCTACCCCGTGAAAAGGACCGTCGTACCCGCAAAAATTTCCGGCCGGGACGTACAGATCGTGTCGCTCATCGACCTGTCGGAACAGAAAGAAAAAGAAGACTCCCTGCGGCAGAGCGACGGGCTCTACCGTTCGTTTATCGCCGCCGGCAGTGATGGTATTTTCCGGTATGCGATGGATTGTGAGATCCCGGTGACCCTGCCGGTCGACGAACAGATCGCCCTTGCCATCCGGCACGGGCACCTTGCCGAGTGCAATGATGCAATGGCACGGATGTGCGGGTATGAGCAGGCTCCGGAACTGGCCGGGCAAAAACTCGACGCCATCATGGATGTGAAAAATCCCCGCACGCTTGAGTATCTGCGCACATTCATCCGCGACGGGTATCATGTTGCGGGATATGAGACGGAAGAACGCGACCGTGCCGGAACCACCCGCTGGTTTGCCAGTTCACTGGACGGGATCGCGAGGAACGGGTGCCTGGGTCACCTCTGGGGGGTAAAAAGAGATATCACCGCCAGCAGGAACAGAGAGCTGACCCTCAGGGAAAGCGAGGGGAGATACCGGGGGCTGGTTGAACATTCGGCTGACATCATCTATTCCCTCAGTTTTTCCGGGGAGATCACCGCGATAAGTCCTGCCGTGCTCCCCCTGCTGGGATACCGGCCGGACGAACTGATCGGAAAGAACATCCGAAATTTTCTGAAACCGGAATCACAACAGGCGGTGCTGGACGATATCGACAGGAAGAAGAATGGAGAACGATCCGATAGCAGGTATGAGATCGAGCTGCTGGCAAAGGATGGCCGGTGTATCCCGTTTGAAGTGAGCACCGGGATCCGCCCCGAAGAGACCGAAAGCCCGGGTATCACCGGCATTGCCCGTGAGATCACCGGGCGGAGAAAGATCGAGGATGCCCTCAGGGAACGGGAAGAGCGCTTCCGGATCCTTTTCCAGAGCATGCCTTCGGTTGCCGTGCAGGGATTCCTGCCTGACTACACGGTGGTCTGCTGGAATGAAGCGGCTACAAAAATGTTCGGGTATCCTGCAAGCGAAGCTAGGGGAAAGGATATCCGTGATCTCATCTTCCCGGCCGGTGTACGGGAACGCGAAACTGAGACCTGCAACCGCATGGCTTCGACCGGCATTCCCGGACCATCGGCTGAAGAGGAGCTCCGGCACAGGGACGGAACACAGGTGCCGGTCTTTCTCAGCCACACCGTGGTCAAAATCCCCGGTAAAAGCACAATCCTGTTCTGCATTGGTGTTGATCTGACAGAACGGAAAGCAGCCGAAACGGCATTGCAGGACCGGGCAGACAACCTGCAGTTGATACTCGAAGGTGCGCCATTCGGCACCATTGTCTGCGAACTGCAGGATGACGGGAATCTGGTAGTTGTCAGCGGGAACCGGTCCGCCAGCCGGATCCTGGGAACGGACAGCAGCCACCTTGTAGGGAAGACTATCGAGGAGGTGTCCCCGGATCTCGCATCAGCCGGGATCCCGGATATCTTCCGGAAGGTAGTCCGTGGAAGAGAACCATTCCACCGGCAAGCCTTTGAGTTCCCCGCAGGAGAAGTATCGCGGGTCTTTGAGATCCATGCCATCCCGCTTGCAGAGAACCGGATGACCGTTTTTTTTGAGGATATTTCCGAGAAGCGAAATGCCGAAAAGGAACTCGGGCTGAGGGAGACCCTGTTCCGTTCACTCATCCACAACTCACCGGATATCATCCAGATCCTTGATTCGGATAAACAGATGGTCTATAGCTCGCTGGCGTTCTCGAAAATACTGGGGTATCCACAGGAATCACAGACCGGAAGGAGCATAGCCGATCTTGTCCATCCCGATGACCTGGACCATGTCATGGCATATCTTGATGAGGTGTATGCGGGGGAAACGCCGAAAACAACCACCGTGTTCAGGATGCTTTCCGCAGACGGAAATTTCCAGTATATGGAATCCGTTGCCATGAACCTGCACGGGATACCGGGTGTTGACGGCATCGTCATCAACACGCACGCTGTTCACGCCCAGAAAGAGGCGCAGCGTGCGCTGGAGGAAAGCGAGGAGCGGTTCCGCTTCATTTTCACGTATTCGAATGATGCCATGTACCTCTCTGAAATAACCCCCTCCGGTATGCCGGGGAAAATTCTGGCCGTCAACGACGCAGCCATCCGCCAGTCCGGCTATTCCAGGGATATGCTGATGCAAAAGAACCTGCCGGAACTCTGTTCCCGTGACCTGTCCCACCGGTTGCGGGCACTCATGATGGAACTGTTCACCCGGGGGGAAGCCCGCTTCGAGACCGAGACGATAAAAAAAGACGGCTCACTCCTGCCCGTGGAGATCAGCGCCCGGCTGGGAAAACTCAGGGATATGACGTACATCATTGCCATCTCGCGGGATGTGACCCGGTGGAAGCGGGAGGACCGGGCGCTCAGGACAGCCAACCAGAAACTCCAGCTGATGAATATCGTTGCCTGGCACGATATCCAGAACAAGGTGAGCGATCTCCGCGGTTATGTTGAGCACTCAAAAGATCTGGTGACAGATGAAAAACTGAAAAAGTTCATTGACAGCGAGAACGATGTTCTCAGGGTTATTCACCGTCAGCTCCAGTACACCAAGGAATACCAGGAGATGGGAATTCATCCCCCGCAGTGGGTTAACCTTCCGCAGGTGCTGCGCACGATCGTCTCGTTTAAGGATCTCGGGCCGCTGAAATTCAGAGCGGACCTTCAGGATCTTGAGCTTTACTGCGACCCGAACATCGAGAAGGTGTTCTCCTGCCTTATCGAGAACACGTTGATACATGCAAAAAAAGCAACCGGGATCCACATCAGCTGTAAAAAGACCACTGATGGCATCCGGATTATCTATGAGGATGACGGGATCGGTATTCCGGCAGAGAAGAAAAAAGACCTCTTTACCCCCGGTGTCGGGTCAGCAACGGGGTTCTCCCTCTTCTTCGTCCATGACATTCTTGAGATCTCCGATATGAGTATCCGGGAGACCGGTGAACCTCAGAACGGTGCACGGTTTGAAATCTCCATCCCGCGGGGCCTCTACCGGATCCGCTTGAAAGATCCGGGCCAGATGGTATCATAATTCCCTGGCGCTTCAGCCAGGTAAAAGCACAACACATAACTATTTTTATATAAGATTCTGTCTCTATGGGCACGCAGAAGTTCACGATTCTGCACTCGAATGACATGCATGGGGATTTTCTCGCTGAAGCCGCCAGCGGGTCCGGGGAGATGATCGGCGGGCTCGCCCTGCTCTCGGGATATATCAACAAGGTGCGGTGCGAGGAGGAGAATGTCCTCTACGCGATTGCCGGGGACATGGTCCAGGGATCGCTGATTGATTCGGAGTACAAGGGGATCTCGACCATCGAGATCATGAACTACCTGTCCCCCGATGTGGTCACGCTGGGAAACCACGAGCTGGATTACGGGCTTGAACATCTCCTGTTCCTTGAGAGAATGGCCGGTTTCCCCATTGTCAACGCAAACCTGTATATCAAAAAATACCACAGGCGCCTGATGATGCCGCACGTCATCCTGAAAAAAGCCGGGCTGGAGATCCTCTTCATCGGGATCATCACGGAAAAAGTGATGGACTCGATTATTCGGGACCCGGCGATCGGGAGTTTTATTTCACTCGAGGAGGCGGGGGCGGAGGTTGGAAGGATCTGCAATGCCTACAGGAACAAGGATATTGACCTGACCGTGCTTCTTACCCACATCGGGTTTGATTCCGACCGGGAACTTGCGAGGATGCTGGATCCCGCGTGGGGTGTTGATATCATCATCGGAGGCCACTCCCACACAATCCTTGATCAACCGGCATGCGAGAACAACATCCTGATCGCACAGGCAGGTGTCGGTACGAACCAGATCGGGCGGTTCGACATCACGGTGGACGACGATACCAACAGTATCGTGGACTGGCAATGGAGACTCGTTGAGATTTCAGAAAAATCTGCACCGCCCGATCAAAAACTCGTTGCATTCATTGATTCGTTCCGGGAGGTGGTTGACCGCAAGTACAAGACCCTGCTCGGAAAATTCGCCATCCCCCTCACCCACCCCTCCCGTGAAAAGGAGTCCACGCTCGGCAATCTCGTTGCTGACATCTTCTGCGACACTGCCGGTTGCGACGTGATGCTGATGGGGGCGGGAGCGATTCGTTCAAAGGAACTCGGGCCCGCGGTCACCCTGGGAGATTTCAGGGCCTGCTTCCCGTTTGACGAGTCCTTACAACGGTATACTGTCACGGGCAGGCACCTGAAAAGTATCTTTTCCCATATCATGCGACCGGAGAACCGGGACGGAGAGGGGGAATGTTACGAGGTGAATGCCGCCGTCCGGGCCGTGTATAATGACCGGAAAAAGTCGCTTGAATCCCTCGAAGTCGGCGGTTTGCCGGTGGATGAAGACCGGCATTACACGCTCGGGCTGATCGGGTACCACGCGGACAACTGTACAAAAAACCTCAATATTACGCCGGATGAACTCACGCGCCTGGGCGGGACCAGGATCGTGGCCACGTCCACGATCAGCGTCCTTGAGGAGTACCTGCGGGCCCACCCGAACCTGATCCGTCGTATCGAAGGCCGTCTCGTGTTCCGTGCTGCCTGACCGGGACTGTACCCCTTGCAGGCCGGATCTGATACTTTTTTCACCAGCCGTGATGATAAATAATGACAGATCTGCGATCGCCCTTTCGCGTTCACCGATCCGTTCACTATCACTGCAGGAGTTGTCTATCATCGCCGAAATACCCAGAGAAGAATACGTGCTGAAATGTACTTCGGCATGCGCCGGGTGCAGCGACTCGCTCGCGCTCCGGTACGTGCTCAAGGCAGCCGGGCCCGATACCGTGCTTGTCATTCCCGCATGCTGTACCAGTGTCATCCAGGGCATTTACCCGAACACCGCGTTCAATGTCCCGGTCTATAACATTGCGTTCGGTGCCGCCGCTGCCTGTGCCTCCGGCATGAGCAACGCGTTCCGGGCAGCCGGGAAGAAGACCAACGTCATTGTCTATGCCGGTGATGGAGGGACCCTGGATATCGGCATCCAGGCCATGTCCGGGGCATTTGAACGGGGCACCGATTTCCTGTACATCTGTTACGACAACGAGGCCTACGGCAACACCGGCATGCAGCGTTCGGGAGGAACCCCGCTCGGGGCAAAGACCACGACAACCCCGGGCGGAAAGACCGATGTAAAAAAGGACATTGACGCGATCATCGCCGCCCACGCTCCGCCGTACCAGGCGACCGCTGCCGCAGCATACCCCCAGGACCTCTTCAAAAAAGTACAGAAAGCCCTCTCCTTCCGGGGCCCGAGTTTCATCCACGTCCTTGCACCCTGCCCGCCCGGCTGGAGGTATTCGACCGAGAAGAGCGTGGAGATGGGAAAACTTGCCGTGAAATCCGGCATGTGGGTGCTCTATGAACGCGAGTACGGGAAGCTGACGATGGGCGCCCCGTCCAGAGCGGCGATGAAAAAACCCCTGCCCCTTGAGGAGTACCTTGCACCGCAGGGCCGGTTCAAGGGCATTGATCCAAAGACGGTTGAGATCCTCAGACAGCAGATAGCAAAAACGTTTGCGAAACTCGCGGCAGAGGAGGCAGCTCCATGAAGAAGATCGCAACCGGCAACAAGGCTGTTGCCGAGGCGGTAAAGCAGGTTAAGCCCGACGTCATTGCAGCCTACCCCATCACGCCTCAGACCGAGATCGTGGAACAGATCGCAGAGTTCGTAAGCGGTGGCGAACTCAAAAGCCGGTATATCCCTGTCGAAAGTGAGCACTCGGCGATGGCAGCCTGTATCGGTGCCGGTATCACGGGCGCCCGGACCTTTACCGCAACGAGCTCCCACGGGCTCCTCTACATGCACGAGATGACCAACTGGGCGGCAGGAGCCCGGCTCCCGGTGGTCATGGCCACCGTCAACCGCTCGATCGGGCCCGGCTGGAACATCTGGGCGGAACACACCGATGCCCTGCAGGAACGCGATACCGGCTGGCTCCAGGTGTACGTGAGCACCGTGCAGGAAGCGTACGATACAACGCTGATGGCGTTCCGGATCGCGGAACACAACGACGTGCTCCTGCCGGTAATGGTGAACCTCGACGGGTTCCTGCTCTCCCATATCATGCAGCCGCTCGACACGGTCGAACCGGGCGACTTCGTCCCGCCCCTCCACCTCCCCCATGCCATTGACGTGAAGACCCCGGCAGGGTACGGCGGTCTTACCGGCCCGGACCGGCATTTTAAAATCCGCTGGGAGATCGAACGTTCGATGCGGGATTCCGTGAAGGTGATCGAAAAGACCCAGGATGAGTTTTCCAGACGCTTTGGCCGGAGATACGGGTTCACCGAGGACTACCGGTGTGAGGACGCTGATGTGATCGTTGTCGCGATGGGTACCCTCGGGAAAGAGGCTGAGGTAGCCATCGACCAGCTCCGGAACGAGGGTATCAAAGCCGGTTCCATGCGCCTTCGCTGGCTGCGCCCCTTCCCGGACCTGGATCTGAAGGGAAAAGAGGTTGTTGTGATCGACCGCGACTACTCCTTTGGCCGCGGGGGGATCCTCGCAACGGAGATCATGGCGCAGACAAAAGAAGAGGTTTTCAGTGTTATCGCCGGGATAGGCGGGCAGGAAGTCACCTTTGAGGACGTGGCGGACTTTGTCCGGCAACGACGCAGGGGAACGGAGTTCTGGTTCGGGGTGACCGTCAATGTTTGAGATCCGTATCCACTCGCGGGGAGGCCAGGGCGGTGTCACCGCAGCAAGGCTCCTCGCCCTTGCGGCTATCCATGATGGCAAATACGCAACGGCAGCCCCGTTCTACGGCGCCGAGCGCCGCGGGGCACCCATTGTTTCATTCGTCCGGATCGATGACAAACCGATCAGGATCTACAGCCAGATCAAAAAACCGGACATGGTCGTTGTGCTCGACGCGAGCGTGATGGATGTGGTAGATGTGCTGCAGGGACTGAAAGCCGGGGGAAATGTCCTCGTCAACAGCCAGCAGAAAAGGGAATTTTCCGGCTACGTATCCAGCCATGT
>JAKLGN010000029.1 GCA_022710665.1 Methanoregula sp.
GTCCTCGCTTTCCATGATATTGACGATTTCCGTCTGTTCCTGGAAGCGTTTGATATGGGAGTCGGAGAGATTTTCGATGAAGGGAATAGCGCCTTCAGCACCGACGACCCTGCCGTCTTTGACACCACCCTTGTGGAGAGCACCGAATGTCTGGCCGGAGAGGTGGCCCTTGACTTCGGTACCGCAGAACAGGATGAACCTGATGTTGGGGTTGGAGATGACGTTGGCGATGACCTTTTCAAGGCCGAGGTTCTCGGTCTTGCAGGAACCGCATAAAGCCGCCCCGGCATCGCAGATACCCTTTTCGTCAAGGTGCGAGCCCATGGTGACAACAGCCACGGGGCTGTTTGCGTCGCCCGAGTGGAAGTCACCCTTAATGAGCGGCCACCCGCTTGCTGGTGATTTCTTGTCTGCCATGTTAGGCCCCCTTGATCAGCTGGAATGCGATGATCCCTGCAATGAATAATCCGATGGCTAGCCCGTACCAGAAGGAGGTGATCGTGCCACCAATCGCAAGTCCGTTTTCCCTGTTGGGGAACGATGCGAGCAGGTTGCCTTCTCCTGAGAGCATATTGACGAGATCGTCACTGGTTGCTTCAAGGATGGCGACCTTTTCGATCACGGGTGAGAGTGATTCTCCAGCCGAGGTAATGAGTCCGATCACCGGATCGGCTACAAGGCCGAATTCGGGAAGAACCTGTATATATGCCATATCAGTGTCCCTCCACATCTGGAATTGGTTTTGCATTGAGCCATGCTGCTGCGTCACGCTTGGAGAGCTCCATGTACTGCTGGTAGGTGTATGCCCAACCGATGATTGCAATGATCAGTGAAATAAGGGCTGAACCCGTGCTGATCAGGGCAAAGGACATGATCGCTGCCACAACCATGCTTAAGAATCCGCATTCAGCGGCGAGCATGAGCATACGGTCCTGCTTCCAGCCGGGTCCGAGCGTTGCATTGAACGGGTGCTGGATTGCAAGGGCTCCAAGCAGGAATGCAACGGCGAGGCCGCCAACCATGAAGGACATTTCGTGGTTTGCCAGGATCATTCCCATCACCGATGTGGACCCGTTGGTCAGACCTGCGAAGGTGAAACTCCCGGTCATCAGTGCTGCAAATCCCATGAGGGAGAGGGCACCGACCACAGCCATCTCTGTGAGAGCCTGGACCATGGCTGGAATCTTCATGTTCAGGATGTTGTTTGAAACATACCCGAGGATCAGACCGATAACAACTGCAAGAACCAGAGCAACGACAGGTGCGAGCATGCCGAACTTGGTTGCGAGCAGCATTGCAATGACTCCCGAGCCGAATGCAATCATACCCGCTGACGGTACACCGGTACCGATACCATAACTGCAGAGCACCTTGATCGTATGACTACCCCAGACCAGCGCGGCGACAACTGCGAGGCCGCCGAAGAACGAGAACATCTGGGTGCTGGTGAGTACATTGAGGTACGTCAGGTAGAGACACACGAGTGTGCTCACGAGGCCCGCGGCAAGGATATTATTGTGCGGAACGCCTCCTTCAATAACTTCAACTTTTACTGACATCTTCAACACCTCACAACGGTACCACGATCAGGATCGCTACAAGGCCGCAGAGTGCTGATGCAACAGCGGATGCAACGATTGCCCGGGGCCAGCGCTTGAATTTCGGGTCGTGGGGTCCTTCGATAGTACCCGTGATATTGTAGGCAGTGAGCACTGCATTCACGAGGAAGAGACCAACGGCGAACATGCCCGCAGCGGAGACTGCGATTGGCATTGCCTGTGCGGGGGTGATCTGCATCATACCCGGGAGCGTCTCCTCGTAGAGTGAGAGAAGCTCAAGGTAGATGAGGGTACCGCCGGCGCCGCCAAGGATACCGCCAATCACACCGCCAACGAACGAGATGAATGGCAGGCCGTGGCCTTCCGTTCCCTGGGACTTGTATTCAGCCTGGGAGTCCCCGGTGATCGGGTCATTTGCAACCTTACCGGATGCTGAAGGAATGCCCATACCGAAGACATAGACAAAGTTCACCATCATGCAGGTGATTGCCATCATCAGGCCGCCACCAACACCACCGGTCACTACTGCAATGACCATACCCAGCTCTGCTGCCCATGCGCCACCAAAGAGACCGGCAAGTCCGGCACCGGCTGCGAGCATGGCAACACCGGTTGCGATACCGGGGGCCTGTCCCATTGCTGCTGGAGCACCGCCGACCGGCACAAAGTGGGTCCCGAAGCCGATCAGGACTCCGCCGATGATCACACCGAGGAGTGCCATAAGGGCAAACGTCGGGGATATGGCCGGTGCATAGGTAAGCACCATCGGTGAAACCATATAGCCAATCCCGACAAGGATCAGGAGCATCACAATACCTACCGCCATGGCGGTCGGGTTCATTGCGCCACCAGCTGCGGGCTTTGCTGCAACTGCGCTCATGAGGATACCTCCTTGACTTCCGTGTAGGGCCCGTAGTTCTTGCGTGCCCAGACCTCTATATACCGGTCAATGACCGTGAAGATGAGGATGATTAGAACACCGACGATGATCGCACCCCAGCCGGCACCCACCTGTTCGAAGAGAATGGTACGCCAGAGTTCGAGGAATACAATAAGACCGAAACAGATACCGGACGCAGAACCACCGATCTTATGGGTGAAGAACCCGTTGTCGAGTGAGTTCCGCTCGCCAGCCTCGGCATACCGGACGATGTTACCGGATGCGGAGATCGGGACACCGGCACCGAACTTCTGGTTCTGGTACTGGCGTTCCTTGCCGTAGTACGGGTTGCCCGTCGCAGAACCTGCTGCACCGAGTGCAATACCCCAGATCAGACCAAGCAGCGGCAGCGGGAATGGGTGTCCCAGTGCGGTGTTGATAAGATGACAGAGTGTTACGGTACAGAAAATTGCGATAAAGGCATGTGCCATGGTAACCGAGGTCATGGATTTAAGGATGTCCACGTACACCGGCTGCCCGAACTTGGCAAGACTTGCAGTCCTGCCTACGTATGCGGTGGTTGCATAGACGCCCTGGACAAATGTTGCGAGAACACTGCCAAGAACAATTGCAAGAACCGGGTTGATCTGCATCGCCATGAAGGCCCATGCGAGTCCGGCGCCAAGACAGCACCAGAGACCATATGCCGGGGGTTCGCCGGCAACCGCCTTGTTGAAGATGCGGTGCAGGAATCCCATCTGCGGAGCGAGCTGAACCTGTGAGTTCGGGTCACCCTGGGACCCGATGTTGGATTCAGTATCTTCCGAAGAACCGGCTACGGTGGCAAGAGCTCCTGCCAATGCAGTAATACCAATGCCAAATATAATATTAGCTACCATTTAGCCTCCTCCCTACGTGCTTATACACGAGAGTATTCAAAATGCAATGCCACGCACATCGAGTACATACTCTTTGTGGTTAGTGTAAAGTTGGCAGGATCTTAATTAAAAGGTTTCGAATTTATTTCCCCGAAATCCGACTTTATCATGCCCGAATTAATTATCGGAGTCTGTATCGGGATTATTTAATCATGTGAATTTGTGTTAAGGAAAGTCAGGTTGTTTTGTACCCGGCCTGAGTTGCGTTTTCGTGTGAATCCCGCTTGGAAGGAAACCTGTTTTTTCCTCTATGGATCGGTTCCTTTTCAGGATAATCCCGGTACGTCCAGACAAAACCATTGTCAGCGTAACTCCCGCTGCCGGGCAAATCCCGGTCAGTTTCTTCTCTTGTTTAACTCCGGATTTTTGTACGTATTTTATCTACAGGGAACCGATGGCAGGCCGGTCTCTGCCATGAGAACAATTTCCCTCTCTTTTGTCTGCGCTCTTTTGCCAGATAGAGAAGAGCGTTGTTTTGTGAGATGTGTGGGGGCTCAGGAGAGGGAAAAACGAGAGCTGATTAATTCTTTTCATGGTCTTCACCTCCATCCTCCGGCTCTTCAGGGGGCTCTCGTTCCAGATACCATATGACGGCTGCTCCTGTAATGATGGCGATAACCCCGAACAGGAGGGTTTTGGGATCGACAGTAAAACCGATTGACCTCGGGCCCGCTGCCATCTCACCTTTCGCAACGGGCAGGGAAACTTCGGATATTCCGACCCCGATATCGATCCGGGTTGGCTGTATCCCGTATCGTGCGGGAATGGAATAGTTTGTAACATTGACACCAGTCATGTTGAGTTCCGGGCCTGAGACGACCGGACCTGCCTGCCGGGGTTCTTTCACAATCACAGCGCCCATGAATAGTTCTGCGAGCAAGACGAGAATGATAAAAACGGCGGTAACTTTTCTCAAACGGAGCACACTCTCCTGTTTTAAAGCTGGAGCCATACTGGTCAAGGTGTTTGTGGTCCAGTTCCACGTGAACAGGCAGCAGATTCCTCGTTCCCTGTCGGGCAAGCGCAATTCCCGGTCTCGTGATGAAGTCAGCATCAGTACGATAGTCAGGGTGTGATTATGGCGCAGCTGCGCTCCTTGCCATGGTTTTCAGAATGACCGTTCAGCCACTGCAACCACAACCTCCCGATGAACCGCTGCCTGATGAACCTCCTCCGGAGGAATCCCCACCCGATGTACTATCTTCCGAGGAATCTCCGGAACCTCCCTCCCATTCACCCCAGGCAAGGGAATCCCCTTGGCTTGCCTTACGCGATACTGCATTTCCCTTCGAGTCAAAAAGTGGGATCTCTTCGCCCGGTTCTTTCCTGGCAGATTCCTTATCGAAATACCGGAACGAAGATATCACCTTTTCAAAATTATCTTTTTCGAACCGGTTGCTGTTTCGGGCCGTGAAGACCAGCACGCTTGCATATCCGCGTTCGTTCGCGCTGCCCTTGCGCACAACATAGGCAACACGGGTATTTCCTTCCGATTCTGATTCAAACCGGTCGAACGTGATATCATTGATAGTTTTGGTTGTCATGGTGGGTTCAGGCAACCAGTGCCTGAACTCGTCGCGGTATGCCTGCTCCTGGCTTCTGGGAGCAGCATAGGTATAGATGGAGAGCACGGTATCCGTGCCAATGTCAGTCCTGTAGTCAGCGGTATCCGAGTTTGTCAGCCGATACGTTGCAACACTCCACTCTATGGGTACCTGAAGGGTGAAAAGAAGGTCTGAGTCTTTGATATCCCTGACCTGGGAAACATAGCGGGTTATCGTGACGTATTCCTGAAGGGCTCTCGTTTCTGCTGCCGCGGGAACGGGCGTCTCCAGTCCTTGCGCTGGAATGGTGGTGTCCGGAACAGGTGTAGTAAGAGGCACGGAACCTGATGACAGCGTGCATCCGGTAAAAAAAAGAGCCGGAACCACGATGAGCACCAGAGGGATTGCAGTGTAATTCATGGAAGAATTTTTCTCCACAGATCTCAAGAGGCTTTCGCGTCATCACCAGGCATACTTCTGATCCAAAAAAGGAATCGAAAGATCCTGCTGCAGGACATAAATGTCATGATCGTCATGCAGGATCTATCCGTTTATGGAAGGGGAGACCCACTCTCTGGATGAAGCGGGGAGTTGACAAGGTGGTTCATTGACTCCGGCAAAACGACTTCCTTTATGCTCTCCTTCACCGGAAGACCAGGTAATCTAGGGCAACTGCGGCGATAAAGATCATCGTACCGGCAAGTGCGACGGGTATCGTGTAATTCTTCACCACGGTTTCAATGTTATCCCCCGTTGTCCTCTGGACAAGCCAGAAGAAGGGATCGGTCACGTAGGAAACGATACACGAACCGGCGCTGATGAGGAGGATGAGGGGTACGGGATGGATTGCACTGACAATCGCTGAACCTGCAAGAACGTTGGATGTGATAACCGCAGTAACCACCCGGGATCCCTGCGCCGTTTCGATGAGAGCGGCGAGAATGAACGGGACGAGGATGACCGGGATCAGGAGAGTCAGCTGCTCCAGCGTGTTCTCTGCAAACCCGCTCTCCACGATGACAAAACCAAGCGCGCCGGCTCCGCAGATATCAAAGATGATCAGGCCGGCATGTTTTGCGCCCTGCGATAATCCCTGTGCCCGGACATCAGGAGAGGCAAGGCCCAGGGCAGTCACTGCCCCGGCGAGCATGATGACATTTATCATGCTTCCGTGCGACAAGCCCAGGATGATGAAGGAGAGCGGGATGGCGGCAAGGATGGCGATGAACGGCGCCCATGCCCGCAAGTGAAGACCCTCCTGCGGGACAGCCCGGAGCGCAGGGGGCTGTTCCGTAACTTGCGGCGGGGTGCCTTTTTTCGGGAGGACCGCATCCGGGCGGATCCAACGGAAGAACAAAAGGATCCCCCCAAGAACTCCAAGGGAGAGCGGAATGGAAATGGCATCGAAGATCAGCGGGCTCATGCCCCCGGAAAACGCATTGAAGAGCGGTATGACAACCGGCGTAGGATAGACAAGTGCATAGGAGATGATGCCTCCGGCCGCAGCAAGGTACAGGAGCACGTTTCTCTTTGCGATATCCTTTTCCAGATTGTCAAGGATCGGGTTTAACATGATGTAGGACGTGATGCAGCAGGTGATTGGCACGGAGAAAAGGTATGCGGAGAACCCGGCGATGACAGGCAGGTTTTTTACGAAGCGCCGGATATCGGCAATGATCTCTTCAGTCTGGTGCTGATCCTGCAGGAGTTTTGCAATGACTGCGCCGCAGAGGATGATAATGCCGAACGCGGAAAAGACCTTTCCGACACCGGCTGCCACTCCAAGGATTGTCGCGTCAGGGGTCATGCCGGCCAGGAGGCCGAAGAGGATGGCTCCCCCGATCAGCGTGAAGAACGGGGATATCCTGTAATACAGACTCACCACCGTGATAAGGGCAAGGGTGATGATGAACGCGAGGAGGAGATCCATGAACACTATTCTATGATTGATACCGGTACAAAAAAAGATTGCCGTGGCCGGACCGGTCACCTGTGCCAGTACGTTGCTGAGATTGACGGAATCATAAGATTTTCATTAACAATCCATGCCGGTTAACATTATATATTTTTTATAAAAAACTTTATGTATGCAGATTGTGAAGTAACCTTTCAGTGATGACTATGGACGGATATGCAGGTAGGATAGCTTATGCCGATCTTTCGGCAGGGAACGTTACGATCAAGCCCACACCCCCGGAACTCAAGAAGCAGTATATCGGTGGGCGGGGTTTTGGCATCCGCTTCCTGACCGACATGGTGGATCCGAAGACCGATCCCTTGGGCGAAAAGAATATTCTCGTATTCGCAGCAGGACCGCTGACCGGCACCGGCATCCCTCTCGGGAGCCGGTACGAGGTCTCAACCATCTCGCCGCTCTCGGGAACTGCCATGAGCGGAAACAGCGGGGGGGTCTTTGGCTGGAAGATGAAGAAGGCGGGGTTCGATGCTGTTGTTGTCACCGGCAGGTCAAGGAGGCCGCTGTGGCTCTTTTTGGATCATGGCATGGCAGAGCTCCGCGATGCGTCTTCGCTCTGGGGTATGACCACGGGGCAGACAACGGACGCGATCGTCAAAGATCTTGGCGACCAGAGCGTCCGCGTTGCCTGCATCGGGCCGGCCGGGGAAAATAAAGTACTGTATGCCTGCATAATCAACGAGAAGACGAGGGCTGTCGGGCGCGGGGGTGCCGGGGCGGTCATGGGATCCAAGAACCTCAAAGCGATTGCAGCAAGGGGAGACCTGCCCATCAGGCCGGCGGATGAGGCACAGCTCAACGTGGTCAAAGAACGCGTGAAGAAGAAGATTACCGAGAACGGGATCGAGCAGGCGCTGCAGAAATACGGCACAGCGGTGCTCGTCAATATCATCAACGAGAACTATGTCCTGCCTACCCGGAACTTCCAGACCGCCCATTTCCCGGCAGCGGAGAAGGTCTCCGGCGAGACCATGGCAGCAACCATCCTCAAGCAGAACAAGGGCTGCTTCTCCTGCATCGTGAAGTGTGGCCGGGTCTGCGAATTCGATGGTGAGCACGGGGAAGGACCCGAGTACGAGCCAGACTGGGCGTTCGGGCCGGACTGCGGGATCGACGACCTCAAGGCTGTTGCCCGGGCAAACAACATCTGCAACGAGTACGGTCTTGACGCGATCTCGGCGCCGACAACGATAGCCTGTCTGATGGAGATGGCAGAGAAAGGGTATGTCACCCATCCCATCCGCTTCGGTGATGCAAAGGGCATGCTCTTACTGCTGGAGCAGATTGTAAAACGCGAAGGTATCGGTAATGAACTTGCTGCAGGCTCCTTCAGGTTTGCAACGAAATACGGCCACCCCGAATGCTCGATGAGCTCCAAGATGCAGGAACTGCCGGCCTATGACCCCCGGGGAATCCAGGGATACGGGCTTGCGACTGCCACCTCGGTCCGCGGCGGGGACCACGTGTACGGATACCTGATCTCACCCGAGATCCTTGGTGCTCCCGAGAAACTGGACCCGCTCATCACCAAGGGGAAAGCCCCGTGGGTCCGGACATTCCAGGACCTGTCGGCAGCCATCGATGCATCAGGTATGTGTCTCTTCACCTCGTTTGCGCTGGGTGCAGAGGACTACGCAGACCTTATCACCGCGACCACAGGCATGAAGACAGACCCGGCCGGCCTGCTCATGATCGGCGAACGGATCTGGAACCTCCAGAAACTCTACAATATCCGACGCGGGTTCGGCAGGAAGGATGACACGCTGCCGGCCCGTCTCCTGAACGAACCCTTAAAGGAAGGACCGGCTGCCGGGCAGGTCTGGCGGGGCGGGGAGATGCTCGACGACTATTACACCCTCCGGGGATGGGACCGGGAAGGAACGCCTTCAACGGAGAAACAAAAAGAACTGGGACTGATGTAACGGGGATGTTTATGGAGGGGGGTAGTGTGCCGTTTGTGGGAGCATGCCATATCCCCCTGCCACAATGAAAGGACTAAAAAAGGATCCCGTGATACCAGAAGAACATGACTGAGAGCGGGAACCGCATCACCATAACCGTCAAGTCGTTCGCCACGTTACGGGAGGTCATGGATGCCCAGCTCCGCATGAAGGTTATGGAAGGTGCAACCATCCGCTCGCTGTTCGTCGAACTGTGCGGACGGTATGAAGGCCTTGACGAGCGGTTGTTTGCCGGTCCGGGAACTTTCCGGGACTATGTCAACATTCTCAAAAACGGCAGGAACATCCAGTTCCTGGCCGGGCTCGACACCCCTCTTGAAGATGGTGACACCATTGCAATGTTTCCGCCACTGGCCGGGGGGTAAAGGCTTCAGGGTCACGAACGCTGCCTTGTCCGGAGGCCCGGAAGGAAGATATGGCAATGCCTTCCGTCATGAAATCCCCGGGACTTCCCGGTTTTTTATGTCGTAAAAAAATCCGATCTGATATTGGACAACTATCTGACGGGTTCTGGCGGAGAGGATGAGCACCACCTGCCGAAGAAGTCGCTGAAGAGAGCCATCGCGCTCATTGCTGTGATCTTCTTTGTCGAGGTTGCCGTGGTCGGGCTTGTGTCGGTATCCCTCTCCCTGCTCGGCGATGCAGCACACGTGCTGCAGGATGTTGTCGCACTCATCATCTCTCTTGGAGCGATCATCATGGCCGGGTGGCTGCCCACACCGATGCGGACGTTCGGTTACCACCGCGTGGAGATCGGGGCTGCGGTCGTGAACGGGTTCTTCCTTATCGGGGTCAGCGGGGTGATTGTTTATGAAGCGCTTGCCCGGTTCTCCTCCCCCGCCCGATCTACAGTACTCTCATGATCGCGGTTGCCGTGGTCGGGCTTGTGGCGAACCATTCCGCGATGTATGTCCTCCACGGGAGTCATGACCTGAACGTGAAGAGCGTGTTCCTGCATGTGCAAAGCGATACGTTCTCATCTGTTGCGGTTATCGCTGCAGCGCCTGGATTGCCTTCACCGCCAGACCTTTCCTGATCCCCTCCTCAGTATCGTCATCGAGATCCTGGTCCAGGTTTCGTCATTCTCGCTCCTCCGGGACGCATTTTTTAATCCTTCTCCAGTTCGCACCCCGCGATATCGATATGGATGAAGTGAAAAGGGAGATTGAATCGGTGGGCGGCGTTTACGGGGTCCATAATGTCCATCTCTGGACCCCCTGTTCGAATATCAACGTTCTCGATGCCCATGGCTATTACTGCGAGACCGATGCCCGGCGGTTCGAAGAGATCAAAGCAGAAATTAATCGCCGGCCGGAAAAGTTCCGCATACGGCACTCGACTCTGGAGTTTGAGTGGCACAAATGCGGGGGCTGCCGGATTGTGCAGGAACTCAGGGACTGACTGCCCTTCACCATCTTCCCGTGGTCTTCCTTGTTTCCACCAAAAAACCTTAAGTCCCCTCACTCCCTCTTCTCTAACGTGATCCTTCACTTCTGTGCATTATCAGAAAAAAATGACCGTGATGTCAACGAGGACTCGTTCTGTGCAGATCGTATTGGTGACTATTATGTTTTCGCCATTGCTGACGGTCTTGGTGGCCATGCAGCGGGAGAGGTGGCGAGTGCTCTTGCTATAGAATGCCTGAAAAATGCAATGAAATTCTGCGACGGTGACCTGAAAGAAACCCTGTGCGGGGCCGTATATAACGCTTGCGACCAGATCCTTGCCCATGCCAAAAAATTTCCCGAAAAGGAGGGGATGGCGACAACGCTCATCGCGGCAGTGGTTGATGATTCGCTCAGCTGCACGCTTGTGAATGTGGGCGATTGCCGTGCCCATTGTATCACAGCAAATGACGTGAAAACCACCAAAGATCATTCCTATGTGAACCAGCTTGCTGATAGGGGTGAAGTGGAACCTGAAGATATATGGCAGCATCCGCTGTCGATGGTCCTGACCCAGGCACTGGGCGATCCCGATATTGATGTGATCCCGGATTTTTATGAATTCGATCTGCACGATACGTTTCTTCTGATAAGTTCCGACGGGCTGCATGATTTTGTCAGGAAAGAGCGGATACAGGAGCTTGTCCTGGAAAAGGGGACAGATCCTGAGAAAACATGT
>JAKLGN010000003.1:0-8866 GCA_022710665.1 Methanoregula sp.
GTTGACAGAAGGAATATACCACTGTTCCAGAGATATCCTTTCTTTACATAGTCTTTTGCGGTCTTCTCATCAGGTTTTTCCCGGAATTCATCAACAACATTCCCGCAGGACAGGCGCTTTCCCGGCTTGATATACCCGTAGCCGGTATGCGGGGTGGCAGGTTTGATCCCGAATGTTACCAGGTATTTTCCTGCAAGAGGTTCTGCAGCCCGGATCTGATCGAGCGCAGGCTCTCCGAGGAGATGATCGCTCGGGAATACAACAGCAGTTGCCAAAGGAGAACCAGACCTGATCCTCTGCATTGCCCAAGCAATGGCAGGCAGGGTATTTTTTCCGGCCGGTTCGGCAAGGAGATGATCATCTTCAATGGTATTTCCCAGTTCCTCAATCTGGTTGCGGACAAGATAGCGGTGGATCCCGTTGGTTACCACATAGATATCCTCTGGAGCAGAGAGCCGCGTTGCCCGTTCAAAGGTATCCTGGAACAATGAATGACCATTCAACTGGATGAACTGTTTAGGATAATATTCCCGGGAAAGTGGCCAGAGCCGTGTCCCGACACCTCCTGCAAGGATGATCGATTTCATACTATGTCCGTATCTCCCGGGTATTCCGGAAAATAATACTAAATACTTCTGTCAGGAATCACCATTTATAGAATTCGATCATGCACGAATCAAAACGGTCTGTCCGGAATATCCTGCTATCGGGGGGATAGGGGAACCGTCACTTGGGATCCGTGGTTCCGTCAAAAAATTTCCTGAGCCAGAGTTCTGTGCATACAATCCGCCATATCTCGGGGGAATATACCGACCTGCCGTCAAGAAACGCCAGGTAATCTTTCATTACGGCATCAGCGTTCCAGTACGGTCGCATCCGGAACCTGTCAGAACCAAGAATGGCGAGCACGAAGGGTTGGAGAGTTTCCTTCATCCAAATCTCTTCCGGCGTGACAAATCCCATCTTATCCATCCTGCAGCGGATGCTTTCAGGAATCAGACCTTTAACCGCGTTCCGCAGCGCAATTTTTGTCACCCCGTTCCGTATCTTCTCCTCGAGAGGGAGGGATGCAACGTATTCTACGAACCGGACATCAAGATAGGGGACACGGGACTCGATGGAGAATGCCATGGAGTTCCGATCTTCGTAATGGAGGAGGGCCGGGAGATTCGTCGTGAGGAGCTCACGATGGAGCACTTCTGCCAGACTGCCGTTATACCGGGCAATCTTTGGTGAATGTCCGGTAAAAAACGTTCTCCGCGACTTGCGGGCAAGCAGCTGTCCTGCCGCCGAACGGAAAAAGCCCCCATGATACCGGAGGCTTCCCGCGAGCTCCCGGCATGCAGCTAATGGATGTAATGCATGAACCAGCCCCCAAATATACCCTGCCTGGTAAGCGAGATATCCCCCTAGGAGTTCATCTGCGCCCTGCCCGTCCAGTACGACCTTCACGTTTTTTTGGGCGAGACGCATGACACAAAACTGGGCATAGATGGATAGAGATCCGAACGGCTCATCCTGCATCCAGACCAGCTGGTCGATATCGTCCCAGAGCTGCTCTGGCTTCGGTTCGATCCGGTGGGAGTCCACGCCGGTAGTTTGCACGATCTCATCAATATAGCGGCTTTCGTCGAACCTCCTGTCAGTGAATATCACTGAGAAGGTTTTTTGCCTTGTACTGACGCTTGCAGGAGCCTCTTCACGGATAAGGTTATTGATGAGGGCTGTAAGGGTTGAAGAATCTATCCCGCCTGAAAGACAGGTGCCTACAGCGACATCGCTTCTCAGGTGGATGCGGGTGGCGTCCTTGAGCAGGTCAAGGAAACGGTTCGGACCTTCTAGATCTGGAGCAGCTGAGCGGAGTGTGCCATTGATGGTAACCCCCCAGTATTGGTACGGTGTCTGCAACCCTGCCTTTGTAACAAGTACTGCATGGGCCGGTTTCAGCTGGCGAATCCCGCTAAACATTGTCTTTTCTGAGTGATCCTGAACCCCCCATGCGAGATAGGTACCCAGGATCTCATCATCCGGTGTTTTTCCGACAGCCGGGTGCTCGACGAGCGCTTTGATCTCTGAAGCAAAAAGAAACGATCCGCTGACCTCGGTATAATAGAATGGTTTGATGCCGAACCGGTCCCGTGCACAGAAGAGCTGTTGCGTACTCTCATCCCAGAGGGCAAATGCCCACATGCCATTAAACCTCTGGAGGCACCCGGTGCCCCATTCCTCGTACGCATGCAGGATCACCTCGGCATCAGACTGTGAATGAAAGCGGTGCCCTCTCCCGATCAATTCTTCGCGGAGCTCGGGATAGTTGTAGATTTCACCGTTGTATACCAGCCAGAGCGTTTTGTCCTCGTTGGTCATCGGCTGGAGACCCTCGTCAGAAAGATCGATGATTGCGAGCCTGCGGTGCACCAGCCCCGTGCAGCCCCGGACCTCTGTTCCCTCACCGTCAGGCCCACGGTGAATGAGCTGCTCTGACATTCTTGCCAGCAGTTCCCGGTCCGGTACCTGACCCTCGAAACAATACTGCCCTGCGATGCCGCACATTATGGATAAGGTGGGTGGTACGGGATTAAAAAGGTGTGAGCGATTCCAGGAAACCATTTCCTGGTCCGCGCGGCCCGTAACTCTCATCATTACCCTGTCTGCAAATGGGGGCCTGGAGATTCCTCCGGATCAGAACTGGTTTGTTATGGAAATACCATATCATGAGGGAAGTCCCATGGCAAAATCCCGGTTTTTTCACTGCCAATAATCTGTCCTGAAAAAGACAGGATCGGACCCCCAATACACCCCCTGCCGACCACAAAGCACTCTAACCGATATCCCCAATCGTGGGGTATCATGATACCGGATTCATTTTTTTATCAGATATTCGAATCCCTTCCACGGCAAGGCCCGGGCTGTAGTGGGGCGACCAGAAAAGCCTGGTCTTTTCTCCCTCCAATCCATAAGAACGCAGCGGTACTCGATATCGGGTGCGGAAGTGGTACCCAGACACGGGAGCTCGCAAGCCTGACACCCGGAACCATCGTGGCAGTCGATAACCACCAGCCTTTCCTGGATACTCTTGTGGAAAAAGCCGGGAGAGATGGCACGGGCTGGCGGATCAAGACCATATGCGCCTCGATGGACGCGCTCCCGTTTGAGAAGGGACGGTTTGATCTTATCTGGTCAGAGGGTGCAATCTTCATTATCGGGTTTGAGAACGGGCTGAAAACATGGAAACCGTTCCTGAAAAAAGGCGGGTTTATGGTAGTCTCAGATGCCGACTGGTTTGAACACAACCCCCCTCAGGAACTGCTGCAGTGGTGGGAGAAGGAGGGATATGTTCCCGCCTCAGAGGACGAGATGAAGGAGCGGGTGAACCGGGCCGGTCTCCGGCTCATCGCCACATACCGCCTGCCTGAGGCAGGCTGGTGGGACAATTACTACGTTCCGATGCTTGCACGCATCGCAGAGCTGAAAAAAACCCGGGGGGCTGATCCCACCTGCGCAGCCATCCTTGACTCGCTTGAGGAAGAGGCAGAGATGTACCGGAAATACAAGCGGTACTATGGATACACGTTCTTCGTGATGCAGAAGGTGTGACAAAAAAAGGATCGTTCCTGAAGGATGTCAGCCCTGCTTTTTATTGGAGTTTCAGGATCCGGATCGCCAGCCAGGCCGCGTTGTCCCCGTTGTCCACCCCGACACAGGCAACCGGCACCCCTTTTGGCATCTGGGCGATGGCAAGGAGGGCATCGAGCCCGTTGAGCGTGCCGCTGACCGGGACGCCTATCACCGGCTTGTCGGTCTTCGATGCGATTACCCCCGGAAGAGCAGCGGAAAGGCCGGCAATCGCGATGAACAGTTTCACCTTCGTGGTTTTGATATAAGCATCGAGTTTGTCGGGATCCCGGTGGGCGGAGATGATTTGGGCGTCATAGGATACCCTGTTCTCGTCAAGGACCTTTTTTACCCTGTCCGTTATTTTCGCATCCGATGCGGATCCCGAGATGATAGCAACGTCTGCCATGTTAGCCATCCAAACATATATTGGCCTTATCTAGATATACTATGAGCAGATCTACATGGAAAAAGAACTTCTCCTGATGCTGCCGGGCCCGGTCCCGATTCCGGAACGGGTCAGGTTTGCAATGTCGCGTCAGGCAATAAACCACCGCAGCCCCGAGTTTGGTGCCGCGTATGCCGACTGTGTGCGGGTCCTTAAGACCGCATTTGGTACAACAAACGACCTCTTTATCATCAGCGGGTCCGGCACTGCCGGCATGGAAGCTGCCATCGCGGGTGTCGGACGGGACAAGGAGATCGTCTGTATCGTCAACGGCAAGTTCGGCGAGCGGCTCTATAAGATAAGCCAGCGCTATGGCGAAGCCCACGAGATCAAGTCCGACTGGGGTACCCCTGTCAACATTGAGGGGCTCAAAGCTCAGCTCGAGGCTGGTGCGCAGGTCGTCACCCTTGTCCACAACGAGACCTCTGCGGGTGTCAAGAACCCGGCCGAGGAGATCGGGAAGCTCTGCCGGAAGCACGACGCGCTCTTCATCATGGACGGGATCACCTCTATCGGGGGCGACACGGTCGAGGCCGACAAGTGGGGCGTGGATATCGCTATCACCGGCTCCCAGAAATGCCTCGCAGCCCCCGCCGGCCTTGCCATGGTCTCGGTCAGCAGCCGGGCGTGGGAGCGGGTCACCAAGAACCCGCCGTATTACCTGGACCTTGCAGCCTACCGTAAGAGTGCCAGCGGAAAGCCGATGGAAACCCCCTACACGCCTGCGGTCCCTCTCTTCCTCGCCCTCCGTGAAGCATGTCTGATGATCGAGGAGGAAGGTCTTGCCGCCCGGATCGCCCGGCACCACAAGTTGTCAGGAGCTGTCCAGGCAGCAGCAAAGGAATGGGGGCTTAACCTCTTCCCAACGATTGACAAGCTGCACAACTATTCGTCCACGGTCACCGCAATCCAGTACCCGGCAGGGGTCAAGGATGATGAAATGCGGGGGATCATCAAGAAGATGGGGATCGTTATTGCCGGAGGCCAGGACCACCTGAAGGGGAAGATCTTCCGGATCGGCAGCATGGGAGCCGTCAGCGCTCCCGAGATCCTTGCCACGCTTGCCGCCACGCAGCATGCGCTCAAAAAGTGCGGCTATACGCCAAAAGGCGACGGCGTCGAAGCGGCCGCCGAGGTGCTGGGATGAGAGTGGGCGTCGCCGACACCACCTTCTCACGCGTCAATATGGGAGCCATCGCTGTCGATGAGCTGAAAAAACATGCAACGGTAGCAATCGAGCGGACAACGGTGCCGGGAATAAAAGATCTTCCCGTTGCCTGTAAGAAACTGATCGAAGAACGCCGGTGCGATATCGTTATGGCGCTGGGTATGCCCGGGGGCAAGGACAAGGACAGGATGTGTGCCCACGAAGCCTCGCAGGGGCTCATCATGTGCCAGCTCATGACGAACAAGCACATCATCGAGGTCTTCGTCCACGAGGATGAGGCAAAGGACGACCGCGAACTTGCATGGCTCATGGAGCAGCGCACCCGTGAGCACGCGGTCAATGCTGTGAAACTGATCCTCCGCCAAAAAGACCTCGAGCGCGAGGCGGGCACCGGGCAGCGGCAGGGGTTTGCCGATGCCGGACCGGCCCGGAAGTAACCGGAAATTCATAACTGGCAGATCCCTTCGATCAGCAGGTATGATCGCCCCTCGCCCCCCTTGCCCCATCCCTGCCCCCGCTGGGGGCGGGGGCGCTTGTGATTCCTCCGTATTACCAGTTCGAAAAAAATACCGATATTTTGGTGTACAGGTCGGGGTTATCCCAACCATGGCGCCACAGCGGAGGGGGCGGTGCCCTGGGAGCGACGAATGATTCCCAGAGCAGAAATTTATGACCAATAACACGAGATGATTGAGTATGTGTGACACCAACCCCATAAAACTCGGATTCGTTGTTGCGGAGTTCAACCGCGACATCACCTATATGATGGAGATCGAAGGCCGCGAACATGCGGCATTCCTTGGCGCAGAAGTGACCGAGTGCCTCTATGTGCCCGGCGCCTACGATATGCCGCTAGCCATCAAGAAAATGCTTACGAACGGGAAAGTCGATGCAGTAGTTACCATCGGCTGTGTCATTGAGGGCAACACCCAGCACGATGAGATCGTGGTGCAGCACGCAGCCCGGAAGATCATCGATCTCTCCCTTGAATTCGGCAAGCCGGTAACGCTCGGCATCTCCGGGCCCGGCATGACCCGCCTCGAGGCGAACGAGCGGATCGATTACGCGAAGCGGGCCGTTGAATCCGCCATCAAGCTTGTCAAACGGTTGAAATGAAGCCCCTGTCGGAGAAGATTGCCGGCGTCACCGAGTCGGCAACCATTGCTATCTCCAACAAGGCAAAGAAGATGCAGCGGGAGGGGATCGATGTCATCAGCATGTCGATCGGCGAGCCAGACTTCGCCACCCCGCAGCATATCACGGACGCCTGCATCGATGCCCTGCGGCGGGGGGAGACACATTACGCCCCGAGCAACGGCATCCCCGAGCTGCTGAGCGCCATTTCCGATAAGATTGTGCGGGAGAATAAGTTCCCCTGCACCCCGCAGCAGGTAATCGTTGCCTGCGGTGCAAAGGATGCCATCTACGAGGCATGCGAGGCTGTCCTGAATCATGGTGACGAGACCATCATCCTCACCCCGGCCTGGGTCTCCTACGAGCCCTGCGTCCAGATTGCCGGCGGGAAAGCCATATTCCACGAGATCAACCCGAAGACCTTCCAGCTCGATGATGCTCTTCTCGAACGGGTAAACAGGAAGACCAAGATGGTCATCGTCAACTCCCCGTCGAATCCCACGGGTGCTGTTTTTGACAAGAAATCCATGAAACTCGTTGCAGACCTCTGCGAGGACAAAGACCTCTACGCCATGTCCGATGAGATTTACGAGAAGATGATCTACGGGAAGGAGCACATCTCGCTTGCCTCCCTCGGGGACATGGCGCAGCGGACCATCACCATCAACGGGTTCTCGAAAGCCTATGCCATGACCGGCTGGCGGCTCGGGTACGCGGTTGCCCCCAAGGAAATTATCGGCGAGATGTCCAAGGTGCAGCAGCACTCCATCAGCCAGGCAACCACCTTTGCGATGTGGGGCGGGGTTGCAGCGCTCAGGGGTGACCAGTCCTGTGTCGAGGAGATGCGCCGGGAGTTTGATAAGCGGCGGAAATACATCATAGGCGAACTGAAGGCCATGGGTTACGCAACGGCCCCGGCCGAGGGTGCGTTCTATGCTTTTGTCCGGGTTGCCGGCGATGATATGGAGGTCGCGTCCCGCTGGCTCGATAAGGGGCACGTGGCGGCAACGCCTGGGAGTGCGTTTTATGCGCCGGGGTGGATCCGGCTGTCATACGCGGCGTCGATGGAGAACCTCCGCGAGGCGATGGCGAGGATCAAGAGGGTTGGGTAACTTTTTTTGGGGGTAAATTCCGGATATTTTATCCCGTCACCCAAATTCCATTTTTAAAAATCCCGGGCCGGCAGCAAGGAAAAAGGATATCCTTTCCCGGCCAGAATATTCCCCGTAGTGATGCCGGATGCCGAAACTCTACCTGTATATCCTGGATACGTTTTCCGACTGGGAAACCGGCCACGCCCTTGCCGAACTCCACTCCGGCCGGTACCTGAAGGACCCGGCGCTGAAGTACGATGTGGTCCTGTGTGGCCGGACCTTGGATACAATCACGACCATGGGAGGACTCCGGATGACGCCGGACACGCTCATTGAAGTTATCCGGCCGGGGAACGCGGATATCCTCATTCTCCCGGGTGCAGACCTCTGGCTTAATCCGGGGCAGCAGCCGGTTCTTGCAAAGGTTGCGGATCTCCTTGCGGGGGGTACGGTTGTTGCGGCGATCTGCGGGGCAACCCTTGGCCTTGCCAGCACCGGCCTGCTCGATACAAGGCCTCACACGAGCAATGATTCAGGCGTACTCCGGATGTTCTGCCCGAACTACCGGGGAGAACAATTCTATCGGACGGAACCGGCAGTCACCGACAACAATCTCATCACCGCAAGCGGCCTTGCACCGGTCGAATTCGCCAGCCACATCTTCAGGAAACTGGATGTCATGCATCCCGCAACTCTTGATGCATGGCACGGGCTCTTCACCACCCGCATGCCTGAATATTTCTATGCCCTCATGGCATCCCTGCCCGTTCAGCAGGAGGGATAGTGACGGGACCGTGCGTTCTCTGTGCCATGGTGGATCCGGCTGCCCTACCCTGCTCTGATGGAGAAACTCAAAGAGGCGATAGTAAGAATCCGGGAGCATTGGATAAATACTGGCAAAGCCCCGAGCTCCGCCAGGAGGGGGTGCCACGGCAGGGAATCTGCTACTTCCGGACAATCGCCTGTGCCATCGGGAAGATCTCCCACCGGAAACCGAGACCGGAAAGGGAAGTGGGATCGCGGGCGGTTATGGCCTGGACCTCGTCTTCGGAACCGGCTTCGAAGATAGCGAGGCCCCAGGAGCCGGCCTGGTCCTGGACCGGCCCCATGATGACGACAGTTCCCGTTTCAACGTGTTTCCTGAGATACGCCCCATGGTTAACCATCATTTGACGTTCATCCGCAGTCATGTCCACCATAAATGACGGGCGGGGAGGGATCAGTTTTGCCAGGAAGTACTTCTTCTCCATGCCTGTGCTTCAGCGGCCGGAAATATAAACCCCGTGAATCCATCCCGTGGCATCGGACCGGCCCGGGCCACATCTCTGGGCCTCTCCAAAATCTGCACCGTCCTGAGACCGAATCCCCAAGCTAAAGAAAAACTGATCCAAGGAATCCCCGCCGGGG
>JAKLGN010000003.1:8965-27006 GCA_022710665.1 Methanoregula sp.
TCCCTTCACGGAGCAAGGCCGATCTGCTGTATGAGGGTCAGATCGAGCCGCGATGAATGCAACGGGCAGGTGACGATGGCAACCATTACCACGCAGCGGGGGCAGAGAGTAAACGGAGTCCCAAAGAGCGTGGATCCAATGAATTCTCCAGTGTGTCATTCTTAAAAAACGATACCCGTTTTTTGCTTTCGTATAGATCATCGATTTTTCCGGAAAAATCGGTCATCGATTTGCAGATCCAAATCGATCCGCGATTAAAAAAAACTGTTTCCGGAATATAATCATGGACGGAGCAATAAATCGGATCCCGATTTTTTTCTGAACATCGATCATCCATTTTCATTTCAGAACCGATCACTGATTTTCATTTCAAAATCGATCCCTGGTAGAGGTTCCGGGCATTGTAAAACCGGCACAGGCCTCTTCCCGGACGAAAAATTTCAGAGTTCCTGCCGCTCGATCCGGTACGCGTACCAGTCCAGCCGTTTTCCTCCCCCGTTCTCGTAGAACCGTATGGCCGGCTCGTTCCACGTGAGCACCTGCCAGTCCATCCTTCCGCAGCCCCGCTCCCGGGCGATGTTCCGGCAGAACCCGAAGAGCTCCCGGCCGATGCTGCGGTGCCGGAATTCCTTTCGGACAAATATGTCCTCGAGATAGAGCGAGGGCAGGGCGAGGAACGTGGAGTAGGTGAGGTAGAACGTGACGTACCCGACCGGAATGCCATCGGCTCTTGCAAGGTACGCTTCGTAGTGGGGTGGATCCGAGAACGCATCGGTAAAGAGACGTTCGCGTGCTGCGTGGTCGGGCGGGTCGAGATGTTCGTACTGGGCGAGTCCGTCGATCAGCTGGAGCAGTTCAAAAAAATTCCCGGGCGTTATTGGTTCGATGCGGATGCCGGCCATGGTACCTTCATGGAGATCATTTGCGTGCGGGCAAAAAGGATGTTTTGAAGGGGCCCCCCGCGACACCCCTGCCCCTTGGAGCAAGAGTGGGGGAGCAATACGATGCTTCAGTATTACCTGCTATGGGATTTCGAAGTGGCGCGAGCGGATCTGCATGGCGACGCCCCCATGAACGTCAGAGGAGATTCCGGCTGTCTGAATCACTTTTTCTTCCACCGTACATGCGCAAACACCGAGTCCCCGGAAATGACAACCTCACCTTCCCGTTCCCGGATCATCGGCGTGATATAACCATCCACGATCCGCACCTGCCCCGCTGTCTTCGCCGCGAACCGTTTCCGGAAGAACGCGAGCATCCCCTCCCTGCTCCTGAAACGGTACTCCTTCCCCAGCGTCATCATGGTCACATCGGGATAGATTCCCATCTGGTACAGGACCCCGAAGAGGCAGTCCGCTTTCGGTCCCGTGTAGTAGGGCCGACCATACAGCGGTTGCCAGAGATCAAACGACATCCGCTCCCAGAAGGGCATGTCCACGAACCAGAAGAGGTGAACCGAACCCGAGCATGCGTCGTCCATCTTCCTGAGCGCTTCCCGAATATCGTGCATGGTGAGGGATAGCGATGCGATCACGATATCGAAGGGTCCCTGCAGGTCACGGGCACTATCGACATCCTCCCACATCTTCTGCACGCAGGTGATATTCCGCAACCGATCCCGCTCTGCGTGTGCCTTCAGGACTCCCAGCATCCCGGCACCAGGTTCCACAACCGTGATCTCCTTCACCAGCGGGGCAAGGGGGATGGCAAGAGTGCCAGGCCCGGCACCAATATCAAGCACCCGCATTTCCTTTCCGGCACCAAGCGAAGCGATGGTGGTCTTCACCCGCTCGTCATATTCATTCCGGGCATTTGCGTCGTACCGCTCAGCATTCTCTTTCCTGCTCCAGTCATGGGTGGAATCACCAGATATTTTCGAGGACTCCTGCAGGAGCTGCCGCTGCTTCCAGATCTCGTTCCAGTCAGGATCGATGAGTGCCGCGGGGCTCATATCACACTGTATGCAACCGGCCGATTATAAAGATCTCACATTAAAAAAAGGGAAAAGAAAAAAGAGAGGCCTTATTCATGTCTCATCGCCTCAATCGGGCTGAGGTTTGCCGCTTTCCATGCCGGGTAGATGCCGCAGATAAGACTGATGACAATACCAAAAACGACTCCCTCAACGATGGGTATCGCGTTGGACCAGACAAACAGGTACTTTGTACTGTTCAGTATCAGGGCACTTATGGCATAACCAGCAATGAAACTCGACACCCCGCCGATGAAGCTCCCGACCACGCCAAGGATAGCCGCTTCGTACATGAACATGCTCATCACTTCGCGTTTCTGGGTACCGATACTCCGCATAATGCCGATCTCCTTGATGCGTTCGGTCACTGACATCATCATGATGTTGAAAATGGAAACACCCGCGACAATCATGGAAATTCCCCCGATTGCAGATACGAACGTGGTGACCGACCCGAATGCAGAAAAGATTGTTGCAAGGGTAGCTTTGCTGTCCATGACGCTGACAACCCGGTCTCTCTTATTCATCTGCTTCTCGATGAGGGTTTTTACCGCTGCAGAATCCACACCCTGGTTGACTTTGACAACAACCGTATCGTAATCAGTCCGTTCATAGGTGCCGGCAAACCAGGTTTTCGTGACGACAAGGGCAGAGTCAGTGCTGATATCAAAACTGATCCCCCTCTCCTCGATGATACCGGTGACCCGCAGGGTACCCCTCCCTCCGTCGCTACCCATGGAGATCCGCGACCCGACCTTGACATTGTGGTCCTCGGCAAATCTCGATCCAACCAGGCACCCGGAATCCGATGTGCTGAAACTCCCTGCTTTAAGATTCAAAAGCCGGGGCACATCCTCAGGATCAAGACCATAGACCGGGGCGACAATCGTGTCGCTGCCAACGCCGATTTTCATAGCTTCCGCGGTCTGGAGAACCGGAATTGCGTTGTTGGGTGCAACAACCCGTTTTATCTGCTGAAACTGCTGGTCCGTGATCTTCAGGCTTGCCGAACCGGCACCGGCGCCACCTCCACCCTGCCCGAATCCGCCACCACCCGTATAGGGAGAGACGATCACACTGTCCCCGACGGTGTGAAGGCTGTCCGAAATCGAGAGAACAAGGCTGTTGCCGAGGATCCCCATGGATGCGATAGCGACCACACCTATGACAATCCCAAGCATTGCCAGAGATGAGCGCAACAGGTGAAGACGGAGGTTACGTTTCGCAATTTCCCAGAAGATCATGGAACAATCCTCCCATCAGCGATTCGGATTGTCCGGTGCGAGTATTCCGCAATGTGAGCATCATGCGTGACCATGATGATGGTAGTTCCCTTCCTGTTGAGCTCGGTCATCAGGTCCATGATACCATCACCGGTTTTTGAATCGAGGTTCCCGGTCGGTTCATCACAGAGCAGGATATCAGGATTATTGATCAGTGCCCGTGCAACCGCAACCCGCTGCTGTTGCCCTCCTGACAGCTCCGTTGGTGTATGGGTGAATAACTTATCATCAAGCTGGACGGACCGGAGCACTTCTTTGCCTTTTTCCGGATCTACCGCCTTCTGGGATTTCAGCATCATGGGAAAGGTTACATTCTCAATAATATTGAGCAGGGGAAAGAGGTTGAAGTACTGGAAAATAAATCCGATCCGGTCTCTCCGGAGATTGGTCAGTTCCGCATCCGACATATCCCCGATGCGGGTCCCGCTGATGAAAATATCCCCTGATGTGGGCATATCAAGGCAGCCCATCAGGTTCAGGAGGGTTGACTTACCCGATCCGGAGGGACCCATGATCGAGATGAACTCCCCCCGGTCAACCTGAAACGAGACACCGTCCAGTGCGGTGACATCCCCTGCCGGAAGCGGGTAGATTTTGACAACATCCCGGAACAGCATTACCGGTTGTTCGTCCATAGGACCGGTCACTTCTTGTTCCTTTTCAGGTAGAGTATCCAGCCACCGACAAAGAGGACAAGGAGTGCAATACCTATGGTAATCGGAATAACCGGTAGTCCGCTGGTACTGTTCCGGGCAGTAATGGCAGCGGGGGAGATCTTTACATCCTGGATTGAATCGTATACATTGCCATCGGCATCCTTGTATGACAGTTTAATCGGGATTGTGTCCGTGTTCTCTGCCGTTAATGTTACCTCGAAGCTCCCGAAGTCATCGGTCTTAAGGGCGCCCACAACATAGACCTTGTAGGGGTCCTGAGGGATCGCCGGAGGAAGGGAGGTCACCATAACGGTGTTGGCAGTCTCGAGGCCCGCGTTGTTTACATCACCGGTGACATGCCAGATTCCGGCTTCATTTTTTACCTGTACATTACTTATGACCGGGTTTGCCGCTTTCTTATCTGTTCCAAAGATGACGGGTAGTTCCATGGATACCCGGTGAGGGTTGTCCCCGTTATCGTAATTCAGGGTAAGTTTGAGCGGGGTTACCTTATTTGGAGTAACGGAAAAGTTTACGGGAATTTTCTCGCCAGGCCCAAGATTTCCTACAAATACCCGGGATGGGGAAAAGTCAGCACCATCTCCGCTCAGGTCGAGAATAACATTTTTCACCATATTATTCCGCGGGTTTGCAACCTGCATGTACACGGTCTTCTTCTTGTCCTGGGTATATGCATCGGGTTTATCAACGACAGTCAGTTCGAGCGGGGTATTGTCCACTTTGGTCACCAGCCGGTAGTAGAGACTGTCGGCATCCCGGAAGCTCAGCGAAAAGGTCGGGTAATAGGTACCCTCCAATGCATCGGCTGCCACGGAAAAAACGAAGGTCCGTGTCTGGAGAGGGCCGATATTGGCTGAGCTGTCATAGGGATTGCTCTTAAGACGGATGTACGTGTCACCAATTGTTGCGTGATTCACGACAACACTCTGGTTGGAATTCCCGTTTGTCACATATACGGTGACCGTCCCGGTATCCCCCGTGAAAAATGACCCGGGATCATAATCTATACCGGAAATGTACACCTTTCCGGCAGCAACGATTGATTCCGGTGTGGCATATCCGCAGGCAATACCGGGCACAATACTGATAAGAAGCAACAGGCAGATTATGGCAAAGGGCTGATCAATTTTCATTCACATTACTCCGATATTGTAGATCAGATAGAGTACATACAGGACAACGGGTATACCAACGCATAGTGCAGAATCCCGGGGTGAGAGCTGCCGGGCGTGCTTTGCCCCGAAGATCCAGATGTTGGCACTCCAGAGGAGGAACACGATAGTGATCAGGGACGTGATCTGCGTCAGTTCCAGCATTGCCGGGTCGTGCATGAATGCTTTCATGGTCTGCTCGATCATGGCCGGGTCCTGCATGGCGGCCGATGAGAGGGTGGGAACCGTAATTTTCGGGATATATTGGGTTGCTGCGATAAGGGTGATAACGGAGCCGAGGATCTGGGGCAGGTATCCGTATCCCACGACCTGGAGCATTCTGGAAAAGGATCCCAGGCCTTTAAACGCAAAGGAAAGGGCATAGATGATGCCGGCCCAAAGGATCCAGAATATGAATGTCCCGACGAGGGCTCCCCCGATTGTGGAGATGGTGATGATCGTCTCGATCCCCGGCACGGTCGATGCCATCATCTTTGCGGTCAGTCCGCCAATCAGATATCCGTATGCAGCGGCGACAATGCTTCCGGCAAGAACGATAAGAGCCGGGATCTTCAGGCTCTCCTTCTCGTTCATCATGGTCCCAAAGAATGCATCCGGCCGGAACAGTATATCGGTTATGGAAAGGTTCATGTGGTTCACCAGGTTACACTCCGGACTTGGAAGAGTGTTCAGTCTGAGATCTCGTCGACATGTTGATGTTGACGCTTTAAATCGTTTCTGCGTGGACACCGGAGTGGAAATCCTTGGCACGATCCAAATCGTTTCCGACAATCTCAGTCAATCGCGAATAGTGTCTTGCTTCTTTCCCCGACAACTATGAGGTCACAGGTTTTGAACTTGCAGGATATCGTATTCACCGTGGTGGAAAGAGGGGGATGCCACAGATGCCGGGATCGTTTTTCAGGTAATGAGCGAAAGACCGTCTTCAGGATTCTGAGAATGAGCCTCTGACAAGGCGTCCCGTGCCTTGTCTGCCATGTTCATGGCAGCAAGGTTTATCGTTCTGTTATGGCTTCTGTGTGTGAGATGTGAACCATTTTCTGCGTTCTCACACGATCATCACATTCCATATTTGGACAACAACGTATATATTTGTACAGAGCAAGTACCCTGTATGAAGACCAAGATCCTGCTTGAAGAGGAGCAGATGCCAAAGAAGTGGTATAATGTCCAGGCGGACCTGCCATCGCCGCTGGATCCGCCCCTCCACCCCGCAACCCACAAACCGGTGGGGCCTGATGACCTCAAAGCGATCTTCCCGATGGAACTGATCAAACAGGAAGTGACTACGGAGCGGTATATCGATATCCCTGAGGAAGTGCAGGAAGTCCTGCACCTCTGGAGACCCAGCCCGCTGTACCGTGCCCTTCGTCTGGAGAAGTTTCTCAAGACACCGGCAAAGATCTATTATAAGTGGGAGGGAGTCAGCCCGGCCGGGAGCCACAAGACCAACACCTCCATCCCGCAGGCTTACTATAACATGAAGGCCGGTATGGAGCGGATTGCAACCGAGACCGGCGCCGGGCAGTGGGGATCTGCGCTGGCATTTGCAACCATGCTCTATGATCTTGAATGTACCATCTACATGGTCAGGTCGAGTTATACTCAGAAACCCTACCGGAAGTCGATGATGCATGTCTGGGGTGCGGAATGCATCCCAAGCCCCAGCACAAAGACCAATGCAGGAAAAGCAGTTCTGAAAAAGGACCCTGACACGCCTGGTGCGTTAGGGATTGCGATCTCCGAGGCGGTCGAGGATGCGGCTACCCACACAAATACCAACTACTCGCTCGGGTCGGTGCTGAATCATGTCTGTCTCCACCAGACGATCATAGGCCAGGAATGCCGTGAGCAGCTTGCCATGGTAGACGATTATCCGGACATTGTCATCGGCTGTGTCGGCGGCGGATCCAACTTTGCCGGGATCTCATTCCCGTTCGCGGGGGACAAGATGAGCGGAAAGCACAAGGAGATCGACATCATCGGTGTCGAACCTGCTTCGTGCCCGACGCTGACAAAGGGGCTCTATACCTATGACTTCGGGGATGTGGCCGGATTAACCCCCCTCCTCATGATGTATACCCTTGGCCATGATTTCGTCCCGCCGGCCATGCACGCCGGGGGTCTCCGGTACCATGGGGATTCCCCGATCGTTTCCCGCCTTGTCCATGATGGTGTTGCACGGGCAGTCTCCTGTCACCAGAGCGAAGCCTTTGATGCAGCCCAGACCTTCGCCCGGACAGAAGGGATCATCGTTGCTCCTGAAGCGTCCCATGCAGTCAAAACGGCAATCGATGAAGCCCTCAGATGCAGGAAGAGTGGGGAGGAAAAGACCATTCTCTTCAACTGTACAGGCCATGGTAATTTCGATATGTCAGCCTATGATGCGTTTTACGCAGGCCAGCTGGTTGACTATGAGTACCCTGACGAGCTGATCCGGGAAGCTATTGGCCGCATACCCAAGATACAATAATCCGGCAACACCATCTCTTTTTCATGAAACGGATCGGTCTCATTGTCAACCCGGTTGCCGGTATGGGGGGATCGGTGGGGCTGAAAGGAACGGACGGGTACGTTGACGAGGCGCTGCGGCGCGGGGCGATTCCCCAGGCCATGGAACGGGCCAGGATCGCGCTCATGCTTCTGGCAAAGAGGACGGATCTTGCGTTTGTTTCCTGTTCAGGAGCAATGGGCGAGGATGCCCTGAAGGGAGCCGGTATCACCGGCTATCAGATTCTGTATCATTACACCGGGGAGAGCAGTTCGGCGGATACGAAAAAAGCCGTGCAAATGTTTCTTGAGCATGGTGTCGACCTGGTTGTTTTCTGCGGGGGGGACGGAACGGCCCGGGATGTCTTTGACGTTATTGGACGCAACGTACCGCTCCTTGGGATTCCTGCAGGTGTCAAGATGTATTCTGCTGTCTTTGCCGTTGACCCGGCCAGTGCAGCCGATCTCATCCTGGCATTTGACAAGGGCAATCTCCGGGATGCTGAGGTACTTGACGTTGATGAGAACGCGTACCGGGCCGGCACCCTCAAGACCCGCCTCTCCGGTATTGCCCGGACTCCGGCCCTTGCAGGAAAAATACAAGCCGCAAAACAGGTATACGAGGAACAGGACGAGGAACGGGCAAAGGCCGCCATAGCGCAGTTTATTGACGAGATCATGCTGACGGGGACGCTCTACATCATCGGGGCCGGCACAACAACCGAGGCCATTACCCGCAGGATCGGTATCAGAAAGACCCTGCTTGGCGTGGATGCGATCAGGGACCGGAGACTGGTCGCAACCGACTGTGATGAAAAAACCCTCCTTGCCCTTGCTGAGAAATTTCCCGATAGCCGGATCATCATCAGCCCGATTGGTGCCCAGGGGTTCATTCTTGGAAGGGGAAACCAGCAGATCAGCTCCCGCCTCGTCAGGAAAATCGGGATAAACAAACTTATTGTTGTCGCAACACCGCATAAGCTTGCACAGACTCCGTATCTCTATGTGGATTCCGGGGACGCTCTTCTTGACCGTGATTTCGGTGACTCGATCCAGGTAATCTCAGGATACCGCATAGCACAGCGGAAGAAGATCCATCAATAAGGGAAGAAGGGAACAGGAATTTTTCCCCGAACCGGTAATCATTAAGCAGACTCTAAAAAAACATCCAAAAACGTTAACAGGCTCTTGGGATTCATTACCGCACACGGGGGCTCACACCGTGAAGATTGCGAGGTAGTGTCGGCTATAGAGAAACTCACATGAAACGAGGCGGCACTCCTGAACCATGAGAATCGTTCAACACGTTCATCGTTATGAGGACACCCGGCCCGGGAATGGTTGTGAATTTGGTAATTGAGTCCGCCAGAGGAGCGCCCTTCATGGCAGCGGCGGGTATCACATGTGGGGGAAAGGGCGTCAACCCCCCGGTGATTGGATCTGACACAACAACCTTCTGTTGAATATAAAAAAAATGCAATTTGCGCTCCCGGAGGCTTACCTGCCGATGGGCTATCCCCCTTGGCGATTACGATGAACTAGCTGCAACCCAATCCGGGGCTGCCGATACTCCCCGTTCCCCTACAGGGAATTGTGGCGCACAAGGGAATGCATCAAATTCCAAAATTTTTTTGGAGCAAAAAGTGTTTCAGTCTTTTTCCGGCACTTTCGGCGGTTTGACCAGCGCAAACGCGATGACAAACCCGATCACCGCGAGGATCATGACAATGGGGAACACGCCCAAGTAGGATCCGGTTGATGTTTTAATAAACCCCGCGAGCTGAGGCCCGGCTATCGCTCCTGCGCCATAGGCCAGGAAAAGGATCCCGTAACACCGTGGGTAATCAGAGGTTCCGAAAAAACAACCGGTGGTTGTCGGAGCGATGGCAAGCCATCCCCCGAGACAGCCCCAGAGGACGACAAATGCAAGGATATAGATTGGTACTGCGGGGACCTGCCACAGCAGTATGGATACAAACGCGATGAGGACAAAAGATACCATGGCAGTAGTGCGAGGAGTCAGTTTATCGGTAAGGGTGCCAAAGACCGGTCTCCCGAACCCGTTGAAGATTGCAAAAATGCCGACAAGAACTGTTGCGAGTTCGGCCTCTATCCCGATCTCGGATCCAACCGGCTTTGCTATACCAACGGCCATGAGGCCGGCGAGACACGCGATAAAGTAACATGCCCAGAGTCCATAGAAGGATGTTGTTTTCAGCATCTCATCGCGCCTGAATTCACAGGAAACTGCCTGGCCGGGAGCCGGTACCGGGGGAGTCCACCCGGCTGGTTTCCAGCCGGCTTGGGGAAATTTCAGCGGCAGAGCTAACAGGACAGTAAGAATAACGAATGCGATCCCGAAGATCCTGAATGTCGTCATCACGCCGTAAACCCCGATCAGGTAGCCTGCGATATTTGCCGTGAAGAACGCGGAGAACCCGAACCCGAGCAGGGTCATGCCAACGGCCAGACCCCGCCGGTCCGGGAACCAGCGGGCAGCAACCGCAACCGGGACACCGTAGGCAATCCCAACACCGACCCCTCCGATAATTCCGTACAGCACATAGAGCATCGGTACCGATGTGGCAAACGAAGCGAGGAGCCAGCCGAGGCCGGTCAGTATACCCCCGGCAATCGTAACATTTCTCGGCCCGTACTGCTCGATGTACTTTCCGGCGAAGGACATGGTAAGGGCAAAGAACGCAAGGAATACCGAGAACGGCAGCAGGATATCACCTGCCGTCACCACCAGGCCAAGGTCATTGGTGAAGAAACTGGTGAGCGGTGCGACAAACACGCTCCACGAGTAAATCGTACCAAGGCACAGGTTGATGAGCATTCCGAGGAAGACAAGCAGCCAGCGCCCTTGTTCAGCATCCATACCCATGATTGTTTCGGGTAAATTTTCAGTCATAATGTTCCCTGGTGATATACCTGGTTATCGTAATCTGGGACGATACTTCTCATCACAAAAAAATGAGAGGGGGTCACTCCTCCAGCGTCGAGACGTCCCCGGGATCGTAGCCCAGCTCTTTTGCCTTGAGGACCCGCCGCATGATCTTCCCGCTCCGGGTCTTTGGCAGCTTGTCCACGAAATCGATCTCGTGGGGCATGGCGATCGGCCCGAGGGTGTTGCGGACATGGTGGAGCAGGTCCTGCTTGAGCCTCTCGCTTGGCTGGTTGCCGACCCGGAGGATGACGAAGGCCTTGATGGAGTTCCCCTTCACGGGATCCGGTTTTCCGATGACCGCCGCTTCCGCAACAGCATGGTGCGAGACAAGGGCGCTCTCAACCTCGGCTGTCCCGATATTGTGGCCGGCAACGATGATGATATCATCCGCCCGGCCGAGAATCATGATGTAGCCGTCCTTTCCTTTGACTGCAAGGTCGCCCACCGCATACATCCCATCGATGGTGTACCAGTACTTGCGGTAGCGTTCGTCATCCTTGTACACGGTCCGCATCATGGCCGGCCACGGGGATTTGACCACGAGCAGCCCGCCATTGCCGGGCTTGACCGGTCTGCCATCCTTGTCAACGACATCAGCCTCAATCCCCGGAATCGGTTTTCCGGCAAAACCGGGGCGCATCGGCTCGCCAATCATGGTCGTGATCATGTGCATGCCGGTCTCGGTCTGCCACCATGTATCGAGGATGGGGCACCTGTTTTTACCGATGACCCGGTAATACCACTCAAACGCTTCGGGATTGAGCGGCTCTCCCACGGAACCGATGATGCGCAGGGAGCTGAGGTCGTACTTGTCGGGCCATGACTCGCCCATCTTCATGAACATGCGGATGGCTGTCGGCGCAGTATAGAAGATGCTTATCTTCTGCTCCTCGATAAGGCTCCAGTAACTCCCGGCATCCGGGAAATCCGGTGTCAGCTCGGTGATGAAAACGGTTGCCCCGACCGCGAGCGGGCCGTACACGATATAGCTGTGGCCGGTGATCCAGCCGGTGTCGGCCGTGCACCAGTAGGTATCCTTGTCCTTGATATCGAAGATGTATTTGCTGGTGTAATAGGTGCCCACCATGTACCCGCCGCAGGTGTGCACGATGCCTTTGGGCTTTCCTGTGGATCCGCTCGTGTAGAGGATAAAGAACGGATCCTCGGCATCCATGACCTCGGGGGTGCAGGTATCGGGAAGGCCCGCCATCAGTTCGTAGAAATCCAGCTCGTTCTCATGCAGGTCGACCGGGGGGTCTCTCCTGCGGAGGACGACAACGGTCTCGACCGTGGGTGTGTTCAGAACCGCCTCGTCCACAATGGCTTTCAGCTGGATTGCCTTTCCGCGACGGATCGAGATATCCGCGGTGATGACAACTTTTGCCTCGGCGTCCCGGATCCGCATGTTCAGGGCCTGTGCGCCAAACCCCCCGAACACGACATTATGGACAGCACCAATCCGCGCACAGGCCAGCATCGCGATGATCTGTTCCGGGACAAGGGGCATGTAGATGCACACGCAGTCACCCTTTTTGACCCCGATCTTCTTTAAGCCGTTTGCAAACCGAGCAACCTGGGAGAGCAGTTTCTGGTAGGTAAATATCCGCTCCCTGCCGGCCTCCCCCTTCCAGATCAGGGCAACCTTGTTCAGGCGACTGTTGTTGACGTGGCGGTCAAGGCAGTTGGCCGAAATGTTCAGCTTGGCATTGGTAAACCACTTTGCATAGGGATAGTTCCAGTCTCTTACTTTGTCCCAGGGCCTGATCCAGTCCAGCTCCTTTGCCATCCTTTCCCAGAACCCGTCCGGATCTGCTAGAAATTTTGCATACGTTTTCTCGTAATCTGCCATCCAGGCATTTTTCCTGTACAGTGGATCGGGCGTGTACGATTTCACGTCCTCGACAAGTTTGACATTAAAATCTTCCGTCATACCCCACCTATTTTACATTATTAATCATGTTGAACTTACTATATAAACTTTTATCGAACCGCGGTTTGACAAAAACTGCAAGGGCATAGTGCGGTTTCCGTACGGAATGTATATCTGCAGGTCTACGGGCCGGGCGATCAGGATAAGATAGGATAGTTCGCCGCCATAACAGATATAACAAGAATTATCTGTCCGGGTTTTCCAATAGAGGATTGATGCTTAAAAAATTCAAGGGGTGTCTGCTGGGTGCGGCTATCGGGGATGCTCTTGGTATGCCCAATGAAAGTACCTCTCCCAACCTCAACAAAATGAAATACGGGTACCGGCGCCCGTACAAGGGGCATCCCAACGAGGGACTGACCCCGGGGCAATTTACCGATGATACCCAGATCATGATCCTGGTATCAACACTTCTTGCAGACGGGAAATATAACGAGGAACGGTACACCACGGCGCTTCGCGAACTCTATGGCCGGGGAGCTCTGCGCTTTCCCGATGGATCAGTTTCTGCGGTTTGTGAACACATCCCCCGGGAGCATATACCGCAGAAAGGCGTGAAATCGACCACGGCCGGATGCTTACCCCTTGCCGTGCCCTTCGCCCTAACCTTCCCGGACATGAACGAAGCCTGCGAACGTTCAGTCCGGGCATGCAATGTCACGCACACTCATCCCGCGGCACATGCAGCAGTCTCAACATTTGTCACTCTCCTGTATCATACGCTTCATGAAACCCCCGATCCCATTGGAAAGGCACTGGGAAAGGCACAGGCTGAAGATGAAGTGCTTGGCGGCAGGATACGCAATGCGCTGGTGCTCGAGAAGGAAGGGATGGAAACGGAAACAGCCCTCCTCAAGATAGGCAACGATGTCTCGGTCTTCCAGACCGTTCCCATCACCTTTTTCCTCATCAGCCGGTACCTCCATCCGCCGGACCTTTTCACGGTTGCTGCAAATACCGGGGGAAATACCGACACCATCGCGTTCCTCTGCGGGGCATATCTTGGCGCACGCGACGGGATAGATAGACTTCCGGAGGATCTGCTCGCCGGTCTGGAAGACCGGCAGAGGATTGAACTGCTCGGACAGCGGCTTTATTCCCTGTATTCCCGTAAACTGGGTCAGGGTTAATGGCCCTTCCCCAATATTTTTTTTAGGATAGTCGCATTTCAGCGACATTTTTTTCCTGATCGATGCCCCCCTTCCGCCAGCCCTGCCCCCAGGGCGGGGCTCAATCGCGCCTGCGATTCTTCTGTATAACCAAGATACCTGATCCTGGCACAACAACGTTATTGCATCCGGGGCGCTGGAGCGCCGGGGCAAAGCCCCTTGGAGCTTCTTTTTGTTGACCGTTATCAGGGACACGTTATTGATCTGAAATCTGGAAGAATACTCTGGCCGTATTTTTTCACTCGAATTTTTCACTCGAAAATTTCTTGATGAGTTGGAGTGAACATGGCATTTTACCATTTATGAAAAAACCAAAGGATTCCGGAAATTCTCTCACAGAAGCATTAAATTTTCAACAATCGGATCTTTTCCTATGAAAATCGCGATTATCGGGGCCTCCGGCTATGCCGGTGGTGAGCTGATCCGCCTTCTCGCCTGCCACTCCACTGCAGAGGTTACGTGTGCCACATCACGGAAACTCGCAGGCACTCCCCTTGACCAGATTCACCCTCACCTGAAAGGATTTACCAATCTTGCCTTTGAAAATCCAGCCATCGATGCCATTGATGCTGATGTGGCATTTCTTGCAGTCCCTCATACGGCGGCAATGACCTATGCCGGCCCCTTGTTGTCCCGTGGTATCAGGGTCGTGGACCTCAGTGCCGACTACCGGCTTCCCCGGGACGTGTACGAAACAGTGTACGGGGTTACCCATTCGGATTATTTCCCGGCTCCCTATGGGCTCGTCGAGCTCCACCGCAACGAGTGTATCAATGCAAAGTTCGTAGCAAATCCCGGCTGTTTCCCGACCGGTGCAACCCTGGCAGCCGCACCCCTTGCCAAGTATGCTCACACCGTGATATTCGACTCCAAGACCGGTGTCAGCGGAGCGGGCGACAACCCTTCGGCAACCACGCATTACCCGAACGTGGGGGACAATGTCGGACCTTACAAGTGGACAACCCACCGGCACCTTGCGGAGATGAAACAGGAACTTGGGACCCTCGGGTCAAAGGCGAAGGTCTACTTCACACCCCACCTTGTACCGGTCAATCGTGGGATCCTGACCACGGCGCACATCCTGCTGAATGAACCCCTTGAGCAGAAAGAGGTTGAGAAGATCTACCGCGACTTTTACCAAAACGAATATTTCGTCCGCTACCAGAAGCCGATTCTTGCCGCAGTGAGGGGAAGCAACTTCTGCGATCTCATGGTCGAGAGCGAAGGCTTGCGTGTGGTCGTCGTCTCCGCTATTGACAACCTCGTTAAAGGAGCGAGCGGCCAGGCCATCCAGAACATGAACCTGATGTGCGGGTTAAACGAACAGGATGGCCTGACCGGGGCCGGCATGCTGCCGTAGGAGGACCCATGCTCGTACAGGACGCGATGACAAATGACCCGGTGGTGTGCAGTGTGGAAACACCCCTCCGGCAGGTTGTGGCATTGTTCCGGAAACACCATTTTGGCGGGCTCCCGGTCATGGATGGAAATGAGCTGGCCGGTATTGTCACGGAGTCAGACCTCATATCCCTTCTCAGGACCGAGAAAATCTCTGATGACCTCTGGCTCCCTTCGCCATTCGAGGTCATCGAGGTGCCAATCCGGGAGTACATCAACTGGGAAAAGACCAAACATGCGCTCTCCAATATCGGCGATATGCCGGTCAAAAAGGTGATGACCCGCCGGGTTATCACCGCAACAGAAGATATGGATGTCGAGGCGGCAGCCGCCCTCATGCTCAGGGAGGGCATATCACGCCTGCCGGTCATGCGGGGCAAGAGGATTGTCGGAATCATCACCCGGGCGGATATCATCAACGCCATCGGGGCGGCTTACACCGGGAAAGAAGAGGCTGGTGAATGAATGTCATGTAAAAGCATCTGTGCAGTCCCGGGTGTCAAAGCCTGGGGGATCAAAGAGGGAAAGTACGGTCTTGCACTTATCGGCGCACAAGGAACGGCAGCGGGAGTATTCACAAAGAACCTTGTCAGGGCAGCACCGGTCGAGCTGATGCGAAAGCAAATCCGGGCAGGAAAACTGGATGCGGTCATTGTCAACAGCGGGTGCGCGAACGCGTATACGGGTAAGCGGGGATATGCCGACGCGGTTGCCATGACGGAGTATGCCGGATCGGCGCTCGGTATCAGACCTGCACATATCGGCGTTGCAAGTACCGGCGTCATCGGCAGGTACCTTGACCTGCCGCTCATCAAACGGCAGTGTGAGACCGTTGCGCCAAAGCTTGCTCATTCTATGGAAGCAGAAGACCTTACTGCAAAAGCGATCATGACAACGGATACATTCCCCAAACACGCGCTGGTGAAAAGGGAAGGCTTCACCATCGGCGGCATAACCAAGGGAAGCGGCATGATCGCTCCGAACATGGGGACGATGCTCGCGTTCATCTACACCGATGCAGAGATCGGGGCAAAACCACTGGCCGATGCCCTCCGCCAGGCAACGCGGCGCTCGTTCAACCGCGTCGTGGTTGACGGGGATACCAGCACGAACGATATCGCGCTCTGTACCGCGACCGGGGAATCGGGAAAGGTGAACGCTGAAGAATTTTCCGCGGCCCTCGAAGAATGCTGCCGCTCCCTGGCAGAACAGATCGCCAGAGACGGTGAAGGGGCAACCAAGCTGCTCCAGGTCACCGTCACGGGAGCGAAGACGGAAGACGATGCAGAGAAGGTTGCCCGCACCATCATCGAATCCCCGCTTGTGAAGACTGCCGTGTATGGTGAGGATCCGAACTGGGGACGTGTTGTTGCAGCGGCCGGACGTGCCGGTGTGAAGTTTGACCCGAACGCGGTCTCGCTCTGGATCAGCGATGGCAGGAGCAGGTTCCCGCTGGTGAAATCCGGCGAGATTATCGCTGACCTCGATGCGGCCAAGAGATCGATGCACGGCAAAAACGTGATCTTTATCCTCGACCTTGCCGCAGGAAAGGAAGAGGCAACGGCGTGGGGCTGTGACCTTACCGAGCGCTACGTGGAGATCAACGGGAGGTACACCACATAATGAAGCGCGAAGATGTCCTTATGGAGGCACTGCCCTATATCCAGCAGTTCCATGGAAAGACGATCGTGATCAAGCTTGGAGGTCATGCGATGGTTGACCCCGTAGTCCTCGAAAATGCTATCCGGGACGCGGTACTCCTTCACTATGTGGGGATCCGTGTGGTGCTCGTCCATGGCGGCGGTCCGGAGATCAGCGAAAAGATGAAGCAGATGGGCAAGGAATCGGTCTTTGTCGGGGGTCTCCGGGTCACCGACCAGGAAACGCTTGAGATCGCCCAGATGGTGCTTGTCGGGAAAATAAACAAGGGGATTGTTTCCCTGATCGCCAAATGCGGGGCCCGCGGTGTCGGTTTGTCCGGCAGCGACGGGAACCTCATCATCGCAAAGAAGATGGAACTCCAGAAAGTTGACGTTGGCGGTGTGCAGAAAGAGGTTGACCTCGGGCATGTCGGGGAGATCGAATGGATCGATCCGGCTATCCTGAACACCCTCCTTGAAAGGAACTACATACCGGTGGTATCTCCCATCGCGATCGATCGGTCCGGCGGGAGCCTGAACATCAATGCCGATACCGCTGCAGGAGATATCGCGATAGCCCTCGGGGCCTATAAACTGGTCAACATGACCGATGTTGACGGTGTTATGGATAAGGAACGGAAGAAGGTGTTCCGGAAACTCACCGTCGATGAGGCGAACAAACTGCAGAATTCCGGTACAATCGGGGAGGGGATGATCCCCAAAGTTGGCTCGGTCATCAGGGCCGTGGAGAACGGTGTCTCGTTCGCTCATATTATCAACGGGAATGTCGAGCACAACCTTATCCTCGAGCTCTTCACCCATGACGGTGTCGGGACGATGATATCCGTCAAATAAACGTTTTTATTACGGTTGCAGGTTCTCAGGTACAGGAGATGCAGTTTCGGGTGTGATATTGTACAATGGGTAAGCACAAAGACAATAAACCATCAAAAAAGCCGGACAAGGGACCGGAAAAAAGTATGGAGAACATACCGGTTAAAAAAACACTTGCCGTTATCCTCCTCCTGGCAATTGTGGCTCTTGGATCTGCAGTACTTTTTGGAAACCAGATCCTCGCGATATCACCTCCCGCAGCAGCCCTGGAACAGACCGGGTCGTCCCTGCTGGCAACAAGTCCGGTATCGGGATCTTTGACCGGTACAAACGCTTCCCTGACCGCTATCTTTGTTTACGGGAACGGTTGCAGCCATTGTGAAAAGACAAAACCCCTGATCGCCGAACTGCAGACCAGATATCCGGAACTCCATATCGAGATGCTGGAGATCAATGATAATAAAATGAACCGGGAAAAATTCCTGGCAATACAACGCCAGTACGGCCTTGGAACCGGCTACACCCT
>JAKLGN010000030.1 GCA_022710665.1 Methanoregula sp.
CCCTCATATCGGCAATGTTCATCGTTCCATGGTGAACCGATCCCTTCATGTCCGTTTCCTCAGGCCCCTTTTTTTTACCCAAGGGATGTATCCCCGCCCAGCTCCCGGACGATCCGGGCACCCTTCTCCTCCTCCCCCGGGGGAACAGGAACAGCGACATCGAACGGCCGGACTATGTACAGGCCCACCAGCTGGGTAAATGAGAAGACTACCTTCGCGGGTTCCTTCTTCTTCGGCTGCTCAAACGCCACCTGCGGCCGGGAAATCAGGAATGTCCTGAAAGGATAGACGGTTCCCTGAAAGATGATCCCCTGGTGTGTAATGAATGCCTCGCGGGGGGCGTGCATCGCCCGCCGCCGTTCAAGCCATGGCGTCAGCCGCGAGACTCCGAAGAGCAGGGCGGTAAAAGCAAGCAGGAACATGCCGGTCTCCGGCCCACCCTCCCCGACAAAGACAATAAAAAACAAGGCAACAACAACCAGCATCCCACCGATAACGATGAACATGGCCCAGTTGCGTTCCCGGTACTCCCGGTATTCCCGTTCGACAACCTCCCGGGCCATAGCATCCGGGTATATCCAGTGCGCAAGGGGGGTTGGATCGGCAAGGATTGCATCCATGGCCCGGGCGCGCTGGAAAAAGAGCAGGGCGACTGCAATGCTGCTGATTGCAAGGAAGAAGGTGATGAACGCAAGAGCATAGCCACCGTCCATTCCATCGATGGCCGTGTACGACCCGATGCAGAGCAGGGTAAACAGTACTGCTGCAGAAAGCGAGGCTGCAACTTTTTTCCATTCGTTGTTGGGGGTCACGATATTCCAGGTATAGTATGGGACGGGCGGCTCAAATGGATTTTCATCCGCCATGCGGGGCCGGGCGAAGGGTTCCTCCCCCCGTCATCCCAAAAAACCAGAGGGGGCCGGGGGGTCCCTGACCCCGGAAGGAATGGGGTCTCCTCCGGTCTGGCTGCGGAGGGCCCGGGCGGGAATTTCAGGTTTTCCTTCGGGAACTCGGAAGGGTGGAGGGGTCCCTGCACTGCGGCATTATCCGGAGCACGGGGGAAGGGGGGGGTACCCCCTCCACAGAAAAATCAGCGGGAGCCTTAACCCCGGGAAGGCAATCTCAGGATCTCAGCCGGTCCGCACATCATATACCGCATGCCACTGCCCCGGCGCATACGACCGCACTTCGTGCTCACAGACAACCTTCCCGCCAAGTTCTTCGATGCGGGCGGTGTGCTCGCCTTCCGCCGATACCAGGGAGTAGAAATGGATCATCCCCCCGCGCTTACAAAGCCGGAATGCATCCGGCAGAAAATCCGTGCCGGCAAGAGGCAGGTTCATCACGACCCGATCAGATTTCCAGGGAAGGATCGCCGGGAGCCGACGTGCATCTGCGAGCACCGGCAGCACGTTCCTGATACGGTTCAGCTGGAGGTTCCTGAGCATCAGCCCGATCGCCTCCGGATTCAGATCAACAGCGATAACGAACGCTGCTTTTGCCGCGAGCGTGACTGCAAAGGGCCCGACACCGGCGAACATATCGAGAACCGTTTCGCCTTCCTGAACCTGTTCGAGGATCCGCTGTCGTTCCGTGGAGAGCCGGGCGGAGAAGTAGGCACCGGCAAGGTCGACCATGAAGCGGTGGCCGTGCTCGGTCACCTGCGTGCGGGTCGTGGGGTCCCCGGCAAGGATGGTCAGTTCGCGGGTGCGGTACTCCCCGCTCACCTCACCTTTTGCGAAAACAACCGTGTGGAGCGAGGGGCGCGACGCAAGGATCTTCACCGCGCCGGCCGGGTCGTCCTCCTGCAGGATTGCGATCCCGCCGACCAGTTCGTGGCGGGGGAGGGACTCTTTGCCCGGTTGCGCTTCGAACTCATAGCGTCCTGCACTCTCGCGGGGGCCCATGAGCGGGAGGATGAGATCGCTTCCCTCGCGAAGTACTTTTAACGAGGCATCGAGCGAGCCCTCCCGTATAAGCAGCTGGCGCATCGCCTCCCCCTGCCTTGCGGGCACGCGCAATCCCCACTGTTCAACCTTCATCCGACCACGTGTATCATAATACTCTGCGTACTAACCAATAATCATGGCTGATGAAAGCGGGCACCGGGAGGGCAGGGGCGATGGTGCAGAGGCAGGTCACGAGAAGGATACGGTCATGCACAACAGATTGCAGGACGGATCGCTCAAACTCTATGAACTTGACAGGGAACTCGCACCCATCGATGCGATCCGGGTCCGGCGCGAATATATCGGGAAAGAGACCGGTACAACCCTGGAGAACCTCGCGATCTTCTCCATCGATGTCGGGCGCGTGACAAAGCGCAACTGCGAGAACATGATCGGGACCGTGCAGGTCCCGGTCGGCGTTGCAGGCCCGATCCGGATCAACGGCAGCCATGCGCAGGGCAGTTTCTGGCTCCCGCTCGCAACCACTGAGGGGGCTCTTGTGGCATCGGTCAACCGGGGCTGCAGCGCGATTTCAAAGGCCGGCGGGGCGGATGTCCGGATCCTGCACGACGGGATGACGCGGGCACCGGTCTTTGCCACGGACAGCGTCACGCACGCGGTGCAGGTCTGTGACTGGGTGACGGCCCACCGCGACGAGCTGAAAGCGGCAGCGGAGAGCACGACCTCCCACGGGAAACTTGCCGATATCGTGACCTTCGTTGCCGGCACCAGCGTCTTTGTACGGCTGGAGTTCGATACCAAGGACGCGATGGGGATGAACATGGTCACCATCGCGAGCGCGAAAGTCGGAGACCTGATTGCACAGGGAACCGGTGCCCGGCTCATCGCCCTCTCGGGAAACATGTGCGCCGACAAGAAACCCGCCGCCATCAACGGGATCATGGGCCGGGGGAGGAGCGTTGTTGCAGGGATCGCCCTTTCGCACGACCTGATCAAATCGGTCCTCAAGACCGATGCAAAGTCCCTCTTTGAAGTGAACTACCGGAAGAACCTCGTGGGTTCGGCACGGGCAGGTGCAATGGGCTTCAATGCCCACGCTGCCAACGTCGTTGCCGCGATCTTCATTGCCTGCGGGCAGGACGCAGCCCATTCCATTGACGGAAGCACCTGTATAACGACGGTCGACATTACCGAAACCGGGGCTTATGTCGCTATCACCCTCCCCTCCCTTCCGGTCGGAACGGTTGGAGGGGGGACCAGCGTTGAGACGCAGCAGGAATGCCTGAAGATCCTTGGCGTAGCCGGCAGCGGAACCCCGCCGGGAACCAACGCGAAGAAGCTTGCTGAAATCATCGGCTCCGCAGTCCTTGCCGGTGAACTCTCGCTTCTCGGGGCGCTTGCCGCGCAGCACCTTGCCCGCGCCCACCAGCAGCTGGGCCGGGGATGATTTTTTTCCTTTTTTGGCACTGGAGAAGTCTTTGACTATTTCTTACGCTCTTGGGGCATGCAAGCATGCCCCCGCCGCTGTGGCATCCCATGGTTGCGATTGTGCTGTATTACCTGTACGCAATCATCGACATATTTCCAATTCAGGTAATGCCGAGCCATTGCAATGCGCCATGAGCCCCCGATGGGGGCAGGGATGACGCAAGGGGAAGCAATCATTATTTCAAAAGAGGATTTCTCCAGAGCCTGTTTTTAGAATATTTTTCTTTTCGGATAATTCCCCCGTCCTACGCGGTGCGATGACCAGACGGTCTTGTTACCGGTACTACATCGTCATCGCCATGGGGGATACCCGGGTGGCGGGGGCGAAGCCCCAAAAAGAGCGTCAGATTTTTTTACTATGTTCTATGGAGCATTTTTGTATAAAGCGGATCTGCTTTTTTTCCCAGGTAGTTAAAAAAACCGTATTAAAACCGGAACCACTTCATCATGACGAGGGCATCCTCGCCATTGGCGTAATACTGGTCGATACCAAAGACCGGGTGGTATCCATTGCGCTGGTAAAACCGCTGCGCCCCGGTATTGGAGACCCGCACTTCCAGCTGGACACCGGTAGCCAGCTCAAGGGCGAACTGGTGCTCGGCCCGGCGGACAAGGAGCCTGCCGACACCCCGTCGCCGGTACCGCGGGCTGACCCCGATATTGCAGAGATGCCCGTAGATATTTTCCCCGGTATCCTCAAGGCCGCCCACAACAAACCCTGCAACAGCACCGTCGCAGACCGCCACGAAATACGTTGATGGGTAGTAGGTCAGCGCTTCTAAAAAGACGGTCTGGTCCCAGGGGTCGATGAACGACTCGTTCTCGATGGCAACAACAGCCGGGATATCCGCGGGAGAAGCACGACGGATCTGCGGCAGGGAATAGGTTACCAGATCGTGGGGGCGGATCATCGAGGCAGCTCCTGCACCGTTCAGCAGTACTATTCCTGAGCGCTTGCGGAACAAAGATTTTGGTATATTCCACATAAGGGAGGTCACGGGAAATATATGGGATCACGCCCAATACTCCAGGGCAGGTTTGCGGACTCTCTTTCCAGGTGGTGTCAGGTCTGGTGAAGATCTATCGTTTTGCCGGGGTGCGGCCCGATGGCCCCGTGGCCCGGGAGATTGCTGCGGTTCCCTACGATGTCGTAACCGCAGAGGAAGCCCGGGCAATCATTGCAAAAAATCCAAAAAGTTTTTTGAGGGTCAGCCGGCCGGATGCGGAAATGCCGGACGTTCCGGCCCACGATGCCCGGGTATACCAGCGGGCGAACGATACCTTCCAGACCCTCCTTTCAAAAGGCCTGATGCAGAGGGATCCCGGCCCGGGGATGTATCTCTACCGGGTGCGGCAGAACGGGGACTCCTTCCTCGGGCTCTGCTGCTGTCTTGACGTGGAGGACTACCGGAACAATACCATCCGCAGACACGAACAGACCCGTTATGACAAGGAGGAGGACCGGACCCGTCATATCGAGGCAACGAAAACCCATAATGGCCCTGTTGTCCTTCTCTACCGGGATACGGGCGCCATTTTTTCCTTTCTGAACGCTTTGATAACCCCGGCAACCGTCCCTGATGCCGAGATACAGAGAGAGCAGGGAAGCATCCACCAGATCTTCCGGATCTCGGACCCCGCAATCCTCTCACTGATAGAACAGCGGTTCCTGCAGGTACCCTCTCTTTACATTGCGGACGGGCACCACCGGGCCAAGGCCTCCGTGAACGTGGCAGACCGTTCTGTTGCGTCGGGTGCGGGAGCCCGCGGGGAGGTTTCGCACTTCATGGGCGTGATGTTTGCGCAGGACCGGGTCAGGATCCACGGGTACAGCCGCCTGTTGTCTGACCTCGGGACCTTTTCCCCGGCAACGTTCCGGGACGCCCTCTCAAAATACTTCGAGGTAACACCGTACGGGAACGTCCGGGGCGCGGAATATAACATCCCGCCCAGGATCAAGCGACCCGGGCGCTACCACATCGTGCACATGTACCTTGCAGGCCAGTGGTACGAGTGCACCCGCCCGCTCGAGAAGAATGCCGCGCCGCTTGATGCGCTGGACGTGGCGGTGCTCCAGACGTACGTCCTCGAGGGACTTCTCGGGATTACGGATCCCCGCGGGGATGCCCGCCTCCAGTACCTTGGCGGCGCCCGGCCGGTTGCTGACCTGGAGAAACTGGTCGACCTCGGGCACTACCAGCTCGCTTTTGCGATGCAGCCCGTGAAAGTCGAAACCGTCCTCTCCATCGCCGATGCCGGGGGGGTTATGCCCCCGAAGTCCACGTGGTTTGAGCCCAAGCTGCTGAGCGGGCTCGTAGTCCACACCTTCGACTGACCAGTCCCGGCACTAACCCTTTCCCTTTATCATTTTTTAAGGAAATGGTGTACTGTATGATCACTCTCGCACTCCCGAAGGGCAGCCTTGAAGCCCAGACACTCCAGCTCTTCAAGGAGGCTGACCTAGAGGTCCGGCGTACTGACCGCGACTATAATCCCGCGATCAACGACAGCCGCATCGGCAAAGTCAAGATCCTCCGCCCGCAGGAGATCCCCACCTACGTGGACAAAGGGTATTTTGACCTCGGTATCTCGGGCCTCGACTGGATCCGCGAGACCGGGTCGGATGTCGTGGAAGTGGCAAACCTGTCCTACAGCAAGACCGGCGAGGGAAACGTGAAGATCGTTGTTGCTGTCCACCGCGACGAGCCAATCGAGAACGCGGGCCAGATCCGGCCGAACAGCAGGGTCACGACCGAATATCCCGAACTCACCCGGCAGTTCTTTGAAGACCTGAAGATCCCGGTCCAGCTCTTCCACTCCTACGGCGCGTCCGAGGCAAAAGTACCGGACCTGATGGACGTGGTCGTTGACCTCACGGAGACAGGGACAACTCTTCGCAAGAACGGGCTGAAGATCATCGGCCAGATCATGGAGTCGCACACGGCGATCATTGCCAACAGGACGAGCTGGGCAGACCCGGAGAAGCGGCGCGAGATCGAGGAGATCAGGACGCTCCTGTTCGGGGTCATCGAGGCCCGCCACAAGGTGCTCCTGACCATGAATGTCCCGACCGCATCCATGGAGCGCATTGTCACTGCCCTGCCGGCCATGAAAAAACCGACCGTAAGCCGCCTGCACGGCATCGAGTACTACAGTATCCAGACGGTTGTGCCAAAAAATATGGTGAACCAGCTGATCCCAAAACTCAAGGCCTGCGGGGCGGAAGATATCCTCGAGATCCCGATTGCAAAGATCGTGCCGTGATCCCGGGTACCCTCCCGGATTACCCGGATTTTTTTTAGAGCCGGTATATTTTTTTGCCGGAATTCTATTGCAGAGTCAAACAACAACCGAATCCACCAATCGCCAAATTCAAGAGGCTAAAACAAATAGCAAATATTTATATTTGATGTAATCTCAATAAGCCATAAGAAAGGATATGCGCACAAATATTCCCATCATTTTCATCGTATTGGTACTTTCGGCCCTGATTTTCGGAACCGGATGTGTTTCGCAATCATCGGAAGGCCAGGCACCAAGGCAGGATACCGGGTTCACCCAGCCATCGCTCTTAGCGGAGACCGGCCGCATCAGTTATGATGAGGCGAAAGCGAGACTCACCGATTACCGGTTGAACGTGTTGAATGAATATGGGAATGGAACAAGAGTGAATTACCTCCGTTCCCGTGACCTGGATGAATACGGGAATGCCACAGGCTGGATCTTCGGGGTGTACACCGGACAAGGGGCAGAATTTTTACTGTTCGATCGAATCGGCTGGACCACCATACCGAATGCTACGATTCCAAAGGACGAGATCGATCTCGATACCATTGTATCTCCGGGGGTTTTATTCACGAAGAACAAAGCGATACTTACGGGAACAATATCCCCGTCAGTCCCTGCACGGCGGGATATCGAACTGCAACAGGGATTGTATAAACTCACCATCACCTCCGGCAGCACAAGAAAAACACTTGCCTTTAATGCAAGCACCGGGGTGTTGATTCCATAACAATGACTGACGATACCGGAGCGCTCTCCATCGATTTCCTCGTGGGATTCACCATTTTTTTACTTGCGTTCATCTGGGTGGCATCAATGATCCCGGGAATCATGGTCGGTCTGCAGTCGTATACCATTGATTATGATGCTGTTGCATACCGGACAGGCGTTATTCTTGTGGAGGACCCGGGATGGCCGGTCTCTCCTCCCTGGGAGTCCTTTTCTGACTTCCAGAAATCCAATATGACGCGGTTCGGTCTGGCGGTATCAAAGGATACCCCGAATATCCTCTCCCAGGATAAAGTGAACCGGTTCTTCTGTACTACATTTGTGTATCCCGATGACTACCACACGCGTGCTATCTTCGGTGACTACCCGTACGGGTTTAACATTTCCCTTAAGGATGCGGCGGGGGAGTATCAATCGGTGGGCAGCATTACCCCCCTGGGGTACGGGACAATCAGGCGTATTGTAAAGATAAAAGGACCGAGCAACGCCACGATCGGCACGGGGAATTATGCCAAGTATCCTTCCTTCTACAATAAGACCGAAAACGTCACAACCCATGTTTTTTCGTTCCTCATCGACAATCCCCGGCTGCTGGATGATGTGAAAAACCCTGCATACCAGATCGATCCGGCCCGGGAACAGCTCACCATCAATGTCACCGATCTCCGGGCAACGATTACCGATTACCCCACCGCTGTTCCACCCATAGAGAATATGACGAGCACGATTGAGCTCGTCAACGTCAGGGTGTATAAAAAAGAGGGGGCATTATATTCCAATGTACCCCTGCCGGCATCAGAATATCCCTTTGTCAATGGCAGCAGCACGCGGGTGACATCAATGCCTGTGCCCCATACGGATAATGTCACGATAAAACTCACCCCGTATTATTTCGACCTCATGAAGGCGCAGAATTGTCAGATTTACCTTGCGCTCGGGTTCAATGTTACACCGCCCAGTACCTTTTTGAATAATACGCAGGCCCTGCCGGATTTCAACAATCTGGATGCAAAATTGACCTTTGAAAATGTGAATACCACCCCGTTCAACTATAACTACGAGGTAGAGAATGTCACGCAGCCGCATCTCCGGGATGCCGTGCTTGAGGTGGCGGTCTGGTCCGGAGGAGGGTAGCTGTGAAAAATTCTGACGGGCAGTTGTATACGATCGAGGGGCTTGCCGCAGCCCTTGTCATGCTCCTGACGGCGTACTTTGTCATCAATGCCACCTCTGTATATACTGCCGGGGATACCCATATCACCGATATGCAGCTGGAGGCTCTGGGAACCGATGCTCTCAGGGTGATGGATGCCAATGAATCGCGGCTGACGGGATCGCCGCTCCGGAATATCATATCGAATGTAACATTTACCGACAACCAGACCTTCGGAACCATGTTCGGGAACCTGATCAACAGCAGGACCGGCGCCGCCGCGGACCATATCCAGTATTCCGCGAGTTACTCCTATCGGGATCTGGGGGACAATTCCATGAAGAGTATGTTTATCAATGCCTCCCGGAACCTTTCCGGGGGGGAACATGCGGTGAGGGCAACGAAATGGGTGATTGCGAACGTTAAAGGGGACGGGTTACCCGGGGATAGTAGTTACATTCCCGGGTTCTCGCCTCCGCAGAACCGCTCCGTTCTCGTGGAGGTGCTGTTATGGCGGGACTGAATGATGATGCACAATGGATTGTCCTGATGGGCTTTCTGGTAAGTTTCAGCTTCTTCTTCCTTGCGCTGGTTATCAACCAGTCTACTGTTGTCGGGCAGACAACCGCGGAAAGCGTGATCGAATTCCCGAAAAATGACATCCGGGATACCCGGGAGATCATGATCCGCTCTTGGGATCTTGGGAACTACAACACAGTGAACTACAACACAGTGAAAGAAGACATCAAAATCATCTCGAAGAGCCGGAAAAATGCGGTAGTAAAGTTTGATGATCGCATTTGGGGGAACGATATGCATTTCCATTATCCCTTATATTACAACAACGGGGTGACTGAATACTATGAAAACTGGACGTCCCTGTAGTCATCTGCAGAATGATTCTGCCATAGCGAACATGATGGAGTATATCCTCATCAGCGGCATACTGATGGTCATTCTTATTGTGATGCTCCTCCAGGTAAACACCAATATAATGGAAAATCCTGCCAACAGGCTGACGTATGTTGCCTACACGGATATCGGCAATGGTATTTCCACCCGGATTGTTGATCTGTATGCGATTACCCCGAGAAACGGGACAATCAACACCATTTTCGATATTCCCAACGATATCGCCGGCAGGGATTATTATGTTGATATCGGCCCCGGGGCACAACCGGCTGACCAGGATGTGAAGGTGTCGCGGGGTGATCGCGATCTTGATGCAAAGATTGCGCTTGCCGGTATCGGTGCCTCGCGGGCTGTTGCAGGAAATACCACCGGCAGGGGAATGAACAGGATTCGTTATGATTCTGAGGGATTTGACTGATGACACAGCATACAACGGGTTCAAACGACAGAGGGGTTTCCGAATCCATAGGATTTTTGCTTATGTTCGGTATCGTGATTACCGGCATTGCCCTTGTGGTGCTCTATGGGTACCCCATGCTTCTCCAGCAGCAGACAAGTGCTGATGAGAAGATCATGGAAAAAAATATGATCGTTTTGCAGAACGATTTCAAAAGCCTGGCATACAAGACCGTACCCTTCAAGGAGACCTCGATGAAGATCGGGGGAGGCTCGCTGACGGTATTCAATTCAGGGCATACTCCGGCTTCCACAACAATCGATATCTATGACGCAGGAGGTACATCGTACCTCCCTGCCCCGTATAATGGCGGTTTGCCGTTCACCCCGGGGGAACTTCGCTACGAATCCATCAGCTCCCAGACGGACATATCGCTCCAGAATGGCGCCGTGGTGATGCGCCGGCACATTGAACCGGGATCCACCATGCTTGCCGAACCCCGCTGGTTCTTTGATCCCGCCACGAACACCATGGTGATCAATCTTTTCGAGATCACCAGCACGGATAT
>JAKLGN010000031.1 GCA_022710665.1 Methanoregula sp.
TGCAGCTGTCACCGAGAAAGCAACGGGCGCCGAGCTCGAGGCCATCTGCCGCGAGGCCGGCATGATTGCGGTCCGTCGCGAGGCGGACGTTGTCGACAAAAACGACTTCATGGAGGCATTCCATAAAGTCAGGAACGAGGCCGTGACAGACAACCGCATGTATACCTGACCGGGAACAAAAACCCGTCACAGCCCTTTTTTTGGAGGATCCCATGAATATACTCCTGATCCAGCGGGAAGGTGTGGATCTCCACCATACGCTCTTCTCTTCCGAAACCAGCAGGATGGTCCTCCGCTTTTACCACCCGCAGAAAAGATCCTGCGGGGTATACATCTCCTGCGCCACGCTGGGAAGCGCCCTCTCGCTCGTGGCTGAACTCCGGTGGTATCTGCGCCGCTATACCCGCGAGCCGCTTTTTGAGCTGGAGCCGAAAATCTACTTCACCCACCAGCTGGCACAGGATGTCTATTACGAGAGGACCGCTGTCCTCGGCCCCGGGTGGAAATACCGCAAGCTGTACTCCTTCAGGGAAGGAAAACTTGTCAGTTCGGTTCCCATGTCACCGGGATCCACCCCCGAAGAGTACCACCAGGAATATATCGGCGTCGACCATTCGATCGAGATCTGGTGCACGCCGGACGATGTAGAGGAAGGGGAACTGATGGCGGAAGAAGAGGCCGGCCCGGAGCCCCGCAGACCAGAAGAGCCGTGACCGGTACAGCGTTTGTTACTCTCATCCCAATGCCACCAGCCGGGAGGGATCATTTCCTGGGGGAATGCAGGTACTGGTTGGCAGCATCAGGCAATGAAGGCAGCCAGCTTCATGCGAGAGGATCCGCATGATTGGTGCTCTGGAGAAACGGGAAGGCATGGATCGGATCTCACAACAAGCAAATAAATTGCCGATATGAGGGACCACCGCACCTGGGCTCCTCGTGGGGCACAGTGGGGCAGTTGCGTGTTTTTTGTATACCAGGGTTTTTGTTCGGGTCCTGCCGGCAGTCGTTCTTACCGGGCGGGAACAACCGCAGTTGAAGATCCTGATGGAGGATAAAGTTCAAACCCGCTCAACTTTGCGATAAGAGAAGAAAAGATCCGGGTTGGACCGGATTCCTCCCGTAAAATCAGTCCTGTCCGGTTTTTACGGTTTCCCGGGAAAGCGTGGATACCGTTTCAGAGTATACCGTGGATAACGTTCCTGCGTACACCTTGGATAATGTTCCCGTATATGCCCTGGATAAGATCAGGGCAAGGACTTCCTTCTCTTCAAGAGTCGGCGGATACCGGGGATCGTTCATGGCGGTCTCGGCCTGCCGTATGACATCGCCTATTGTTGTCACGGTTTCAATGCTCCTTTTTCCCGTGTATACCGCTGAAGATCAGCATGGGATATATTCCTACCATAGGTACAGTTCTGTCAGCTAACCTGCGGGATCAATGATAGAACCGGTAAGCTTTCACAAAGGATTGGTACAAGGAAACGTGCGGATACAATCCGGAATAAACATGGTGTTTTGTCTTAAAATCATGGGATGAAAATGAACAACCATCGATCGGAAAAAGTGCATCGTTTTTGATTACATTGTTGAATGCTCTTGAGCTGGCAGTTGCAGTTCAAACGCATGGCGGAATTTTCATTAACAGGGGCGATCCGATGACAACCCCCCGGGTGTGTCAGAATGGGGGTTTAAAAGGTTATTTTTTAAAAGTCAGGGGCAGAAACAAAACACCTGCCCAAAAAAAGGGAGGGGATGAGAATTCTTTGACCCGCAAGGTTGTTTTTACCTTCCGGGTCATGCAAACATCGCCCCTTCGACATCCACCGGGCCCCGGTTAAAGTCAAGATTGACCTTTGCGATGGCCGCGAGGAAGTCTTCCTGCGTAATCGAAGGCCGTTCTTTTCTGATGGCAAACATACCGGCCTCCATGCAGATCGCCCGGAGGTCGGCACCGTTCTTGCCCTCAGTCATCTTCGCAACGGCAGAAAGATCCACGGTTTCCTCCATGTTCAGTGACCGGGAGTGCACGTTCAGGATTGAGAACCGTCCTGCTTCATTCGGGAGCGGGATCTCGATGATGCGGTCGAAACGGCCGGGACGGAGCAGGGCACGATCAAGGATATCGATACGATTTGTCGCGCCGATGATCTTGACATCCCCGCGGTTCTCAAACCCATCCATACCGGCGAGAAGCTGCATAAGGGTGCGCTGGACTTCCCGGTCACCGGACGTGTTTGCCTCGGTGCGGGACGCACCCACGGCATCGATCTCATCGATGAAGATGATGGTCGGGGCTTTCTTCTTTGCCAGGTCGAAGAGTTCCCGCACGAGCCGGGCTCCCTCGCCGATATATTTCTGGACCAGCTCCGATCCCACGACCCTCATGAAATGGGCATTGGTCTCATGGGCTACCGCTTTTGCAAGCAGGGTCTTTCCGGTGCCCGGGGGGCCGTGGAGCAGCACACCCTTCGGAGGATCTATACCAATCTTCAGGAAGAGTTCCGGGCGTTTCAGGGGAAGTTCGACAGCCTCCCGGATCTCGTTGATCTGTGGTTTGAGGCCCCCGATATCCGCGTAGGTCTCCTGCGGGGAGTCCGTAAGCTCCATACCGTAGATCTGTGCATCGAACGATGCGGGGAGAAGCTCAACTATTGCGAGCGACTGCTGGTTGAGCGTGCAGCGGACCCCTGGCTTGAGGTCATCGGCATTGACCGACGGCGAACTCCGTACAAGGAATCGCGGGCCGGCACTGCTGCGCACAATCACCCGCGAGGGGTCAACGATATCGGTCACGGTCCCGATGATCAGCGGAGGGCTCCTGAGCTGCTCGCTCTCGCTCTTGAGCTTGCGGACTTCCCGCTCGTACCGGATCTTCTGGGTTTCGATATACCGCTTATCTGCCTCGATCTGCCGGATCTGCTCCCGGAGCTCAAGATTCCGTGATTCAAGACTGCCGACCCGCTCTATCATCTGGGCTTCCAGCTCGTGCTTGTCACTTTCGATCTGGACAATCTGATCGCGGAGCTGCTCTGACAGGGTGCGGTACCGCCTGTACAGCTCTTCGGGGGTCTGAGGATCCGGTGACTGGTGCAGGGTATCGGCCATCTCGTGTCTCAGGTACGTATATGGGAAAACTATATATAAAGTGTTTGTGAATTGACAAAGCCGCGGGTACGGCCGGCTTCTTTTGAATTCAGTGGGAATTTATACTCGCACGGGCTACTTCTTTGTGAGATTATGCAGTGCGAAATGTGCGGTGAGACAATACGGGGCGCCCCGAAACTGGTCCGTGTGGAGGGGGCTGAACTTTCGGTCTGCAGCAAATGCGGGAAGTTTGGCACCGAGGTACAACAGGTACGCCGCACGGACATCGGGGTTTCTCCAAGGGGAGCTGGAGGCCGGCCCGCTCCGAAACCTGCCGGAGGGGCAGCTACGGTCCGCTACAAACGGGACATGTTCGATTATATGGAAGGGGATGTTGTTGACGATTACGCGATTCGGATCCGTCAGGCTCGCGAGGCAAAGGGGCTTTCCCAGAAAGACCTTGCCATGCAGCTGAAGGAGAAGGAGCACCTCATCCGCAAGATCGAGAACAGCGACCTGATTCCCGAGGAGAATGTACGGAAGAAACTCGAGAAAGTCCTGGAAATCCGGCTGATTGATACCCCGTCAACAGATGAAGAAAAGAAGGTTATGGGAAAACTCACCCCGACACTTGGGGATCTCACGATCATCCGCAAGGCAAAAAAGTGATTGTTCTTTTTTTTATCGTGGAATTCAGTTTTTCATAAACAGGATAGCGCCTCCTGCGCCAGCTCTTCTCCCGATAAAGGACTGGTTGCGCAAGGACGGGGGAATAAATCACACGAAAATGTGCTCTGGAGAAACGGGCATGAGCATAGTGAGTTCATACCGGAACCATGAAACTCGCAGTTCCGGCTCCCCGTTTCAGGGCCCCTCGCGGGGCACAGTGGAGCAGATTACCGGATTCTTGAATGAGTACGGTAATTAGGGCCGCTGCGGGAGCGCCCCGTCAGGGGCGGCGGCGTTTATCGCAAATGATTGAGAACGTGAAAAATCTAAAAAAAATCACCTTTGTTCAATGCAATTTTCATAGGAAATCATCGGACAGACGCTCCCTTTGGCTTTTGCTCACGCTTGAGCCCCCGCATTACAATACTCACTCATAAGGTTTTTTACGATTTCCCCGTTGAACAGAGGACAGTCCTGTCGCAATGCGCCCTGAGCCCCGACGGGGGCAGGGATGGCTAAAAGGGGGGACTAGAGCGGGGACGGGAAGCTGGGGACTGGATTGGAACTTTACCCTTACGCATCACCATGTATCTATGCCAGGTCGATCACGGCGTTGTGCAGGATGTCAAGCGTGTTCCGCATAGCCCTGCCTGCATCGCGCAGGTGATGGTAGATCTCGCGGGTTCTGATTGCCTGCATAGCGTCGCTTGTTTTCAGGAGCACCGCCATACCAAGGATATACCGGTCCTCCAGTGCGTTATAGGCGTCCCGGGCATGGCGGATCTCGTCCTCGGTCCGGGCTTTGTCCTCATCAAGGGCATGGACCCCCCGGGCAATGCACTCGGTCCCGGAGATGAGGAATCCGGTCATGGCATGGATATACGGATCCGGCGGGACACCAAACGCGTGCATCTCCTTTGCGGTCTCTTTGGCAAAATTCAGGATATAGTCCATCTGGCGCGAGATGCTGTAGATATCCTGGCGGTCAAATGGCGTTGAGAAGGAGTTGATGAGCTTCTCTTCCATGGCGTGGCGCATCTGGTCCACCTCAATCTCGATCTCTTCCAGGTGCACGGGATTGGTCAGGGGCAGAACTTCCAGCCAGGATGCAAACGATCTGACTCCCGCAACGGTCCTATCCGCCTGAGCTTCGAGCATGGTATGGAAGTCATGTTCCCGGGGAAAGAGCGATGCGAAAATGCCACGGCCCTCTCCTGCTTTTTTTCTGCTGGTTTTCCATTCCACAGGACTTCACACTCCCGTAAAAAACGAGATGATCAAATATATACAGCCGGCAAACACCATGGTGGCGGGGATGGTAACAACCATTGCCACAAGGATATGCTCTCCCACCCCCCATGTAACTTTCCGCGGGTTCTCGGCTGCCCCGACACCAAGCACCGACATGGTGATGACGTGCGTTGAAGAGACCGGAGCGCCGGCCAGGGTGGAAAGGGCAACGGAGGAGGCCGAGAATACCTGCGAGTCAAAGGAGTGGATGGGCTCGATCCGGAAAATTTTCCGCCCGAGCGTGTGCATGATCCGCCACCCGCCGCTGACCGTTCCGAGCGCGAGCAGGACCGCCGAGGTGAACCGGGCCCAGAGCGGCACACCGTTTGTCGCGGCAAGGCCGGAAGCGACGAGCACCATTGCGATCAGGCCGAGCTGCTTCTGGGAGTCGTTTGCCGCATTCGCAAAAGCCATAACCGCCACAGCACACCAGTTGAGGCCGACGATTGTGCGGTTTGTAGAACGGCGGGCATTGCGCAGGAGGAAACCCGTTCCTTTATGCATCAGGAAACTGCCAAAAAATCCGATGACAAGGGAGATACCAAAGAACGCGAGGATCTTGGCAAGGCCCCCCAGCTCGTGCGTGGGACCGAGGAACTCTCCAACACCCCAGAAGATGCTGCCGGTACCCGCTGCAGCGATACCGGCCCCGACAAGTCCTCCGACAAGCGAGTGGGTCGAGGAGGCAGGCATGCCGAGCCTGCCGGTGATGAGGTTCCATGCTGTTGCCGTGACAAGGGCCGAGAAGATAACGACAAGCTCCTGCGGGCCGGACGGGATGCTGACAAGGCCGGTCAGCGTGAAGGCAACGGCGCTCCCTCCCAGAATGGTTCCGGCAAACGACATCGCCGCAACGATGAGAATACCTGTCTTCGGGGTCGCCGACCGTGAAGCAATGAAGGTGGCGGCAATTGAACTCGCGTCCTGGAACCCGTTGGTAAAGGTGAAGGCAAACGCCAGCAGGATGGTGATGATTGCGAGCTCGAACACAGATGGTATGCTCCGGGTACCTGCCGTTTTCGGATCTTGGGATGGAAGTACGCCAACCGCTTATTTACATTGGCCATGTAAAAAAGATAGTCCTTTTCTGACCAGGGCAGAAGGGCGGGATGATCCCTGCCGGCATAAGGGCACCTGTTCCCATATGCCGGGCTCCCGGACAAGCGTCTTTCCCTGATCCGTGTTCTGTGTCGTGGTGCTGAACGCTATCTTGCAAAAAGAGCAGTATCCCGCTTTGCACCTGGAGTTTCAGCTGCCATGAATGAATAAACCTGCAGGGAAAGATGGATCATGCCCTTTTTTTCTCCAGCCCGTTACTTTTCACAAGGTTCGTCATGGTCATGGGTACAGATGTCGCACGGATGTCAGGTCGGAGCCAGACATGATGCTGACCCCCGCTGGTATTCCACAACGGGATCATTCCGCGAGGTGGCGGGAAAAAAACAGATTTAGATGTTGGTTCAGTGCCTGCGCACCACGATGAACGCAACGGCACCGAGGCCGATCATTTGTCGGGAAAATCAATAAAAAAAATCCAGAACTCCCATGGGCTGTGCTCCCGCTTCCATACTCTCTGCCGGCTGGGCTGATGACGAATTACCAGTTACCTCTCGCAGATCATCCCCGTGCGCCCCATCTCCTGATCGGTAAACCGGGGCTGAAGAGGTATCATCGCATGGCAACAATTGAGCTCTGGAGAAATCACCAGACAGACACTTCCGAAAGTGTCAGTCCGATCATTGAGAGCAGAGCAGAAGAGAAGGGCCGAAAAAAATTAAAAAATGGGGGGGTACCCCGGGCCCTGACTTTGGAGGGGAGAGGTAACGACCTGGTGTGGTTGTTTCTCGTTGCTTTTTGTTGTTCTCAGGTGTTCAGTGTGCTATACTGCCAATATCAGCACGGGAATGTGCTGATATTTGTATAGTATATTTTACATTTTGTTTCAAATACTTTCTGATTTTGACAAAAAAAGTTCCTGCAGAAGGATGGATCTGTTGTATATCCTGGAGGTGGAGCCCCTTCACCCGTCCGGAAATTTTTCCGGAATGGGTATTCTCCCCCCGTCTTGAGGGGGGAACGGGTACATCTCTCTGGAGGCAATTTTTTTTTGGACTCTCCGTACCGGGCCGGTTGCCCTTTCCCAGAGCGTTGCCTTGTCCTTATTGTCAGCCGGATCAGGAGTTCTTATGTGTTCTTTTTGGGAAAGGTGCTTTTCCGGGTTCGTTCGGATGCTGTGGACGTGTCTACCGTTTTCGCAGCACCGGACCGAATCTCCATTTTCATCGTGCCGTCAGACTGCATGATCCGGGCCATCGCGGGCTCCGGCGGGACTTCCGGGCCAGCGGGTCTGCGTGCACTCCGGGAGATGATCACGGTGCTGCCCTCTGAACGATCTTCGCTGACCGGAGGTGCCGATGAACCCGCAGGCTCGGGCGGGACGGTTTTCAGCATATCCGGTCCCCGCTCACGACCCTGACGAATCTGTTCAGCGTTCTGCCGGGTCATGGCCGGGAAAAAGGTTTTGAGGTCGAGCAGCTCGGCGGTAATTCCCCTGACCAGCGGCTCCAGATCCCGAACCTTCTTCTCAAGCGCTGCAATCCGGACTTCCTCAATACCGGTTTCGTAAATTTCCATAATCCTAATCGTTTCTCCTCGTTATTGTTTTTATGCCCAAGACTCCGGATCCGATACAATCGCTCTGCGGAATTTACGTTTGTATAGTGAGGATGCTTTCGTTGCTTTACGCCACCCGGTGACGCCCCGGTTGCAACGACATCCAGGTACCCCACACGATAGTGCCGGAATCTTCTGCACCCGTAACGCTGAATTATCTGAGAACTCCACCGGCCCCGGTACTGGCTGGGGTGGCTTAACCAGGGGATCATTTCACCAAAAAGTTCTTTAAAGCAGGTAAAAAAGGTAAAAAGACGATAAGATAACGACGTTCAGATCGGTGGTTTTATATTATTCCAATGCAAAAAGAGAGTATTGTCCGGATTCTGTGAAAAATTCAATTCCATTTGCACGCACAAATAAAGGGATGGAGATTCTGCAAATGCCGAAATCGTCAGAGAATCATTCGCCGGTCTTTCTTCTTTGCGTTAATAATGACACCCAACTGCTGGATATCCTGAAAACCTATTTTGAGAACAAGCCGGGTTTTTCTGTTCTTACCTGCCCGACCTCAGCCGAAGCACGTGCTCTGATCAGCCAGTACCAGTTCGATGCAATCATCTCGGACTATACCCTCCCTGATATGGACGGGATTGAATTACTCAAAGAGATCCGTTCCCAGAACGATTCGGCCCTCTTCATCATCTTCACCGGCCGCCACCTTGCCAGAGTAGCCATTGAGACGCTGAACAACGGCGGGAACTATTATATCCAGAAAGGGGGTGACATTCTCTTCGATCTCCAGAAGATGGAGGAATTCATCAGGACCTCTGTTTATAACCGCCGCATGTCCCACGTGGTACCCGACAGTAACACGCGGTACCGTTCCATTATCGAGCAGCAGCAGGATCTCCTGTGCTGCTTCCTTCCCGACGGATCCTGCACGTTTGCAAATGCTGCGTATGCAGATTTTATCGGCAGGGCGGAGATTGAGATCACCCGCACAAACTTCCTTGCCATCATCCCCCAAAACGAGCGGGACCGGATCCAGAAACTCCTTTCCGGCCTGACACCAGAGTATCCCGGTACCTATATCGAGCACCATGTACTCAGCACCACGGGTGAGCCGCTCCTGTTCCAGTGGAGTTACCGGGCATTTTTCAATGAGGAGGGAAGCATCGGTGAGTATCTCGCACAGGGAAGGAACCTGTCGTCAGTGATAAAACTCGACGAGATCCTCCCCCACGGTTCCTATGAGACCAGACCCGGGATAACCCGGCAGGTCGTACCTCCCCCGGGTTCCATCCGGACCTCACTGGAGGATCTTGCCGATTCCGCTGACCGGGTCCCGTACCCGATCTTTGCCGTTGACAAACAGGGAGTGGTGGTTGCCTGGAACCAGGCGATTGCGGACCTGACCGGCATCAATGCCTGGGCAATCATGGGAAAAGGAAACCATGCCTATTCCTTCACCATCTATGGCAAGGCCCGCCATATGCTGGTCGATTCTATCATTCAGGGCGCATCCGTGCAGGATATTGAATTACCCCCCGGTATCATTCGTGACGGGGATACCTACCTCGGTGAGGAGGAGCATGTCACGATCAGGAAAAAACCAATGCGGATCCGGATGAAGGCTACCCCGGTCTACGATAGCAATGGCACGATACTTGCCGCAGTCCAGTCCCTGCTGGTCAGCGAGGAACCGCAGGAGCAAAACCTGTTCGATGATATCCGTGAGCAGTATATTGGAGGAATCTCGAGCATCATCCTCAAGGTAACCGGCGAGGGTCTGGTCGGTAATATCACCGGCGCTCTCGGGTCAGCGACCGGGGGATACGGGGTCTATGTTACGGATAAGCGCCTGATGGTTGTCCGCAATCCCAACCGGGACGGATCGCTGCCGGAGGGAATGACACTCGGGAAGTTCATCATCGATGAGCTCTTCGGCATCAATGTCGATCTGCGCCCGCGGTCCATCGCTGATCTCGAAAAGATCAGGGTCTTTGAGGTCTGGCGCAACAATATCACGGCAATCGAGATGAAAACACCCCGGTTGCTTGCCGGGTTCGTTATCATCAGAACTGCCAACGGGGGATCCTACCGGATCTTTGTCGACCATTCAAAGGCATTCGTACACCTCGAGCAGCTGCTGAACATGTTCTATCACGGCAGTATCCAGAAAGACAAAGAGGTTGACGATGCGGATCTGGAGTGGCTCAATGAGATTCATGAACTGGAACTCGTCGACAAACTGCAGATCGAGGACCCGTTCCGGGACATACCTCACGAAGTGATAACAAACCTGCCACGTACCCCGGTATGCCCCTCCATCTCGGTCAGCCAGGGTCAGTATCGGGAAATTGCAGAATCCATTGAAAACGTGCCTTACCCGATCTTCGCGGTAGATCTGCAGGGGATCGTCATTGCCTGGAACAGGGCAATCGCCCGTCTCACCGGCATTGAACCATGGGATATGATCGGGAAAGGTGGTTATGAATACGCCTATCCTTTCTATGGTGAACGAAGACCGATGCTCCTCGATTACCTCATCATGCCTCCGGATACTCAACTGAGTAGCGAACTCCCGGCTATCACCCGGGAAGGTGACACTTTTATTGGCAGCCTTGAGAGG
>JAKLGN010000032.1 GCA_022710665.1 Methanoregula sp.
AACTGTCAGGATTTCAGGTATCCCCTACATGATATTTTTAGTGCTTAAAATCATGGAGCATGCGTTGATCCCAGCAATCATACATGGAACGTAATGTCTGTTCAAATCCCACTGTTGGCTGCCAGCCGAACTCCTTGTGCATCTTTTCGTTACTGCCTATTATCCTTGGGTTGTCGATAGGCCGGATCTGGGAAAGCTCCTGTCGGATATCAACAGGAATTTCAAGAATCCGCGATAGTTCCATAACAATCTCGCGAATTGCCCGCCCCGTACCACTACAGATATTATACACGCCCCCCCGTTTTCCCTTTGTCATGAGGATGTTGTATGCAATAATTACATCCCTTACATCCACAAAATCCCTGACAATCGAACCATTTCCGATATGAATGACGGGATCCTGTAAGCCCCGGGAAATACGGACAAATTGTTTTACAATTCCGCTGACTACAAAACGGTCGCTCTGGCCGGGACCGCAGTGGTTAAAGGACCGGGTGCAGCAGATATCCAGTCCATAACCATCGGCATAGATTGTTGCCAGCTGTTCCTGTGCTACCCGAGCAACCGCATAGGGGTTGGCGGGACGCAGGGGGCTGTCCTCTTTCAACGGGAGATCGTTTTCCGACACTATGCCATATTGCTCGGAAGAACCGACTGAAAGGACTCGTGCAGCATTATCATTGAGCCGGATTGTGTCGAGGATATTGAGGAATATATTCGTATTGTTCATGAAGGAAGCAACCGGGGTTTTCCAGCTCTCTGCAACCGAACTCTGTGCCGCGAGATGGAGGATATAGTCTGGCTGGATCTTATTGATAAGTGATGTGATACGCGGCATATCCATCAGGTCTGCCTGGTGAAAGGAAAATGTCTCGTTTAATGGCGTGGATCCGGGAAAAAAATCCCACGATGGCCGGGTACGGCTGATGCCGTGAATTTCGAATTTAGGGGGATGAGAGGCGAGGAATCTGATAAAATGTCCTGCAACAAAACCACTAGCCCCGGTAATGAGTATTTTTTTCATCTGGATCTGCCTTTTACCGTATACTGATCTTCCCGTATTGATAACGAAAGGAGTTTTCTTGTGCATGTTATAAATATCACACTGCTCAAAGCCCGCGATACGGTAATATAATATCGTTGGTCCCCACCCATCCTCAGCCCGCCCGAGGTAGTAGAACCCTCCCCCAACAGCAGTGTATCTTCCCTAATACCGGACCATGTGATCATCATTGTTTCATTGCTGAATCTTTCGATCGCATCAGGAGTATCTTTTCGGGAATTTCATATCAATTTTTATGATATCAGATTTTCGGGATCTTTGCAAAAAAAATACTCATCTGCTCGGATCCTGAAGATGCCCTGCAATAATAGTGAAGACCAACTTTCTCGAAGTCGAAACCGGACACTGTCTGCGGAAGAGTTTCTGAACCACTAAATCTACTACCTTTAAGAGCTTAAATGAAGCAGTGCTTAAGACAAAATGACCCTCATAACAGATACTGCCAAGAAGGTTGAAGTATCGGTAATCCTTCCTGCTCTCGATGAAGAACGTACCATCGGTGCATGCATCGAAAAAATCCAGAAAGTTTTTACCGATAATTTGATCTCAGGCGAGATCCTTATTGCTGATTCTTCAAACGACCGGACCGGTGAGATTGCGTTGTCCCTGGGAGGACGGGTTGTCCGGCCGGGAAAAAAAGGCTACGGGAACGCGTACCTGTGCGGGTTTGCTGCCGCCAGGGGTACTTTTATTGTTATGGGTGATGCCGACAATACCTACGATTTTTCAGAACTCATGCGGCTGGTTGATCCTTTGAGGGCAGGTGCAGATCTCGTCATCGGCTCCAGAATGAAAGGGACCCTCCACCCGGGATCGATGACACCGCTACATCGGTATATCGGCAATCCTGTCCTGAACTGGCTCCTGAATTATATTTTTCATACCCGTTTTTCTGATTCCCACAGCGGATTCCGGGCAATCACCCGTACAGCTCTCGATCGCCTTCATCTGAATACCGGTGGCATGGAATTTGCCTCTGAAATGCTGGTTATGGCCTCAAAGGAAAACCTGCGCATCGAGGAAGTACCGGTTTCGTATTACCCGCGAATAACTCCGTCAAAACTGCACAGCTTTGCAGATGGATGGCGACATATCCGGTTTGTTCTGCTGATGAAACCCCTGCCATTCATTGCAGTTCCCGGTTTTATTTTTTCTGTTCTCGGTTTTCTGCTGATGGCGTTTTTTTATATCCAGGGAAATATCGAATCTTCCCATCTCCATTCCTTCATCCTCGGGGCAATCCTGATCATGGGGGGGCTTCAGGTTGTACTTACAGGATTTGAGATGAAGACATACTCCATCATTCACGGCTATGAAAAAAAGGCCGGCATCATCGAAATCATCATGAACTATCATAACCTTGAAAAACTTCTCATCCTGGGGTCTCTGGTATTGCTGGGGGGAGTCGTGTTGGGTCTCAATATTCTCATCCAATGGGTTTCGGTAAGTTTCGGGGGCCTCTCTGAGATATCTACCGCAATAATATCACTTGTGTTAATTATCACCGGTGTGCAGATCCTCTTCTTCGCCGTGTTCCAGAGCATGATGCTGTTGAATGAGTATTTCGGCCAGGAATAGGTAGTCAGGATGAAGATCGCCTTTGTCTACGATGTTGTCTATCCCTTCGTGAAAGGGGGTGTGGAAAAACGCATCCATGAACTTGCGATCCGTCTTGCTGCCCATGGGCACGATGTGAATATCATCGGAATGAAATACTGGGAGGGTCCGGATTCCATCCAAAGGGACGGGGTAACTCTGCATGGTATCTGCCCTCCGCAGCCGCTCTATGCAGCAGGCAGGCGGACAATTTGGGAAGCGATTAACTTCAGTACCCGTCTTATTACGGTCCTGGTGCGGGAAGAGTTCGATATCATCGACTGCCAGCAGTTTCCCTATTTCCCGACATTTCCGGCAAAAATTGCATCGGTGATGAAAAAAAAGCCTCTCGTCATTACCTGGCATGAGGTTTGGGGCGACTATTGGTATGAATACTTGGGATGGATGGGTATCTTTGGAAAAACAACCGAGCGCCTGGTTGCAGGGCTTACACCCAATGTAATAGCGGTATCCACAACAACGGCAAAAAAACTCCATCATCTTGGAGTGAGCGATCAAATACGTATTATCCCGAACGGGGTAAATACAAGCCACCTGAGATCGGTTCCTCCGTCCACCGAATTCTTCGATATTATTTTTGTAGGGCGCCTGATCAAAGAAAAGCACGTCGATGTTCTGGTGCGGGCTTTTGCAACAATTCTGCCAGAATCCCCGAACTTAAAAATGCTGGTACTGGGCGACGGGCCGGAGCGTGAAATGATAAGGACAATCATCAGGGACCTTGCGATCGAAGACCGGGTTATTTTAGAACCGTTCCTGGACTCCCACGACGAGGTCATCGCCCGGATGAAGGTGTCGCGTGTCTTCGTCATTCCTTCCACGCGGGAGGGGTTTGGCATCGCCGCTTTGGAAGCACTTGCCTGCGGCCTTCCGGTGGTCACGGTGGACCATCCGGACAATGCCATCGCAGAACTGATTACGGAAGAAACAGGATTTCTCTCATCATTATCCGCTGAAGATATTGCGGACAAAATCCGAATTGCCCTGTGCAGGTCCTTGGCGATGAAACCCGCCTGCATTGCCTCTGCCGGGGCGTATGACTGGGAGAGAAGCGTGGATTGGGTGGAGAGCTGGTATCAATCGCTGATTCCCTCAGGTATGGCATCCCCCCAAGATAAGGGGGGTTGAAACATCAATTGGTTCTCCTTCTCATGGCCTCTCCGATATATGGTGGGCCATTCACGATTATGTTAATGTCAAACACCTTTAGTAGAGCATGATAAAATTTAACAGTTTTTTCCATGCCAAAAGTTCGGTTAATGGGGGCAGGGCTGGCGCAGAGGGATGGAGGATTGTTAGGAGATTCTTGGGTGCTAAACTGGCAGTTTACCCTTAAAAAACCCTCCTTTTGCCCTATGACAAATACCCCTTCACGGAGAGAACTGTGCCTTCTCGAGATATTGTATGTATCTTTCCATTCTCCTGTCGACTGCTAGAGCATAGATCTGCTGATGTTTTCAGCAGAGAGAAAAATTATTGAGAACCTGTCACTGTCTTTCCGACGGCAACTTCATCTTCTGTTACCGTGAAGTATCTGGTTGTCCCGACAAGGTGATAAGGCCCGGTTGCATGCACAATATCCTGGTTCCCGGCCGTGGAATAAGGAACAATAAATTCTCCGGCAATGCTCTCCTGCCTGTATGTAAATGCCCGGCCGGTATTTGAGACAAGGGGTAATTCGATGACCCCGTTGCCGATGATGCGGGCACCCCTGACATATTCGAATATTTTTACCATTTTTATTCCTGGCAGCCGGACAGGATCGGACTCGGGAAACAGGATTGCTGAAGTGTTCTGTTCCGATTCATGGACCAGCCGGTAATGCCGGAGTGCCGGCACTTTTTTCAGGGGTTTATCCGGCATATCAGCATAGAGCGCAGCATAAGCAGTGGGAAGCAACTCCGGGCCCTCCGGAATGAGCGGTGTGGTGTTATCCATTGCTGATACCCTGACCGTCTTCTTGCCTGTGATCACCCTTGAGTATCCTGTTGCCTCTGCAGATTCAAGTGCTGTCGGAAGCCTGATCACATAGCTTGTATACTCTGATATTGTCGGCTCAGTCATCGAGCCATCGAAATTATGCAACCTCACTACCATGGTCTGGAAATACCCATCGTCATACATATGGATCTTTTTTAAGTGTAAACGGTCCTTTGCATCCGGCAGCAGGAACCACTTGATATATCTCGAGATATCCACCGACCCGGTCACCCAGGGAACGAGATTGGTGAACCGGTCAACCGCCATCACGGAGTCGGTGATGACATATCGTCCCCCGTATGCGTCCAGGATGCCGGTTGCTTCCGATTCATTGTCGGCGAGGAAGAATGCAGCTGTACCCTGGCTGCCCCCGAGGTTGTCCTGGAACGGGTTGGTGATCGGCACACGGTGGGCAAAAAATGTTATCCAGTGTCCGGCATCCCACACAGCCATGATACCATAGGATTCAGCGGGAGGGGAATACGTGTTCCTGTCATACTGCCCGAAATAATCAATGCCCGGATCGGAGGTATGTTCCTGCAGCCACTGGAGGGATTCGGTCCAGTCCCCGGAAATCACCCGCTCTCTGGAACTCATCCCATACTGGAAGTCCTGCTGGATGGAAATCGCGAAATGAACAACGGCAAGAATACAGACAGCGATGATACAGATACCAGCAAGATAGGACTTTGCTGAATGAACCTGTTCCGGTACACGATCAGGTTTTTTCTTATTTGCCGGTTTTCCCCGAACGGTTGATTTTTCCGGGAATGTGGCGGCAGGACTCCCTTCTCTGCTTCCGGAAAAAAGGGATGATACATACCGGCTGACCGGGTTGTTTTGCCATCGAAGGGGTTCTGTAATGCAGAGTGCAGAGAGGAGAACGATGTTGACCGTGAAATAATAAAGGAACCTCTGGTGCTGGATGGTAATGAGGAGCATCAGTAAAGACCAGACCCCAAAGAAGATCAGTTCCGGCTCCTGTTTTTTTATCAGGTAATAGCCGAGAACCAGAAAACCTCCAGCCACAAGGAGGATACCCACGTTGAGTGTATCGAATGCATTCGCAACTGACCAGGGGAGCGTTTCCTGTACACCCACCGTGTATACCGAGAAGCCAAAGAGCAGGTTTTGTGCCTGTTGCGAGATCGATTGGACTGCCGGGATGATCCCGGCGAGCACGAATGCTCCCGCACCTAGTGCGGCAAGGCCGGCGAAAAACCATGCCCGCTTATTCCGGCACAAGCCCGCAAGGACGCAGAGGATGATGCTTTCTGCCATCAGTGCCAGGTGGATGTATACGATGCCAACGGAATATTCCGATATAGATGCCCCGGTCCGCTTGAACCCGAACAGGACGAGCAGGATCGCTGCCACGCTCAGCAGGACAATGTTCTGGATACAGAGAGAACCAAAACGTTTCCCGTTATAAACATCCGCCATTGCCTGCACGAGAGTGTATACAGCGATAACGAAAAGGGTCAGAAGGAGCGTGGTGGACGTGATGAGCCCGAAAAAACAGACGATTCCGGCAAGTCCCGCTATGAGGCAAAAATACAGGAGGGTTTTTGGATTTTTAATATCAACGGGATGGATCCTTGCGTAGGCTGTGGCATACAGATAAAGAAGGAAAAAGAGCGTGCTGAAGAACACTTCCGCGGCATGGTGATCGGCCATCCCGTATGATGTGAAAGAGAAATACACCATTGAGGTTACGGAACAGAGACCGGCCGCAACAAGGCCGGTTTTATCATTGTGGAGTTTTTTTCCGAGTATGAATACTATGGGGACCATCAGGACCGCAAGGATAGGTGATACATAGCCCGCAGTTGAAACGATTCCGCTCCGGGTAACAGCACCGGTGAGAAGGCAGAGGAGGGTGGCAAGGAACGGGTAGAACGGTCCCCAGTCGATCTGCTTTCCTCCGGGGTATGCCGTCATCGGGTCAAACCAGTTGTACTGCGGAAAATGATGAACCATCACTTCAACCTGCCGCAGGCTGTACCAGGTGTCGGTGTCATACACCGGGAAGAACGCCAGGTCACGGGTCATGATCGCAGGGAGGATCCGGAGAGCGAATGCAATCGCCATGAATAGTAAAAGGGCCAGGACAATCAACGGGGACCGGTATTTTTTCAGGGCAGGGATATCCATGCTGCTTAGTAGTAATGAAGCGGTGGTGCATAAAGTTAGCACACAGGATCATCCTTTCCCCAGGTAATCCCCTGAATATCCGGACAGGACATGGGACTTTAAGATCTATGGCAGGTTTTTATCAGCGATTTAATAAAAAAACCGAGAACCAGGGTCTGATTCTTTAAAAAACCCAGTATCATGCTTTGAGGAAATCGTCTGCCCTTTGCTCAGGGGAACATATCAGGGTGATCCCCTCTCTCCTCCAAAGGGGAAGGGAGCCCAAGGGGGCAAGCTCCCTGGATCCCCAACCCCGAGAAATTTTTTCATACGATTTCCGGATACAGTCATGCTCCGAGGGGCGAACCCTGGCGCAGAGGCGAGCGCCCGTGGTCTCGTTGTAATTTTTCATGACAATTTTTTTACAGTTTTTCCTTTGAAAATTTGCATTGAACAAATGTGATCTCAGGAATTTTAACGTTCTCAATTATTTACGATCAACGCCGGGTCCTACGTTGGGGTGCCCCCCGCGGCGGATCAATAACCATGAGCATACACGGAACAGTCCCTCCGTGCCCCGCGAGGGGCCCTGAAGCGGGGAGCTTACATGCATGGCGCACTTGACTATCTTTGCATTCCCCCCAGATAAAATCTGGACTGTGGCGAACAGGTACAGCAGCACTATCTTAACATGGCGCCGTACCTGCGGGCACTTGGAGCTTGAAAAAGCATTGGGATTTTTGTCTCGTTAAAAAACAGCGAAAAGATCCTGGTGGTTTATTGCGGAACAGGAACGGCTTATGGCGAATGCTGTTTTCGTATCTGCAGATGGCGAGGTGATTTATGAGAACCCATCAGAACTGCGTTGCGGATCCCTCAGCGCAGAAGGCTTTCAGGAACTTGCCGGAGGGGTACTCGTGGATGCTCGTGACCACGATCCTTCCCCGGCCTACGCGCTTCTCAATGGCGACGGCAGCGGATCCACAGGTGCCGGTTCCTTCACCCTCATATTCGGGAAATGTCCCATCGCACTCGATTGCCGCAGGATCGTAACCATCAATGATAGAGCGGGTGCCTGAACCTGCCGCAAATCCAATGCACCGCGGGCGGCAGTCGTGCCGGTACATAACACGGAACGGCAGCCAGTCATATGCGTCCGGCTTGTCAGCGGCAGCACCGAATACGAGCAGGGAGCCCCCGTTCTCAACAAAGCGCCGGATACGCGGGGAAGAAGCGCGGAGCGCTGGCAGGAGGTTCGAATAAGCCGGGTTGGCAAATCCTGTCGGGATGATCAGGCAGTTGAGCACAGGCCGGTAAAACGGGGCGGCAAGCATGTGGGGAGTGACAGGTTCGCAGCTGATCCCGCAGTCCTCGATGAAGCGGTTAAAATGCTGCGGCGTTGCCCAGACGAACCCGGCACGGCAGCTCACCCCTTGATCACCCCGACGGGAGAGAGCCGTGCAACGAGCCTTGATATGCCCGTTTCATGGACAACGTTCACGACCTCACCACTTGGTTTATAGACATCCGGTGCTTCATCGGAGATGGCATTTTCATTAGGTGCCCGGACAATGATGCCCTCTTTAAGCAGAGCAGCAGCGACTTCCTTTCCACTCAGGCTCTTCTTTGCCTGCGACCGGCTCATGATGCGACCCGCCCCATGGCAGGTGCTCCCGAAGGTCTTTTCCATGGCGATTGGGGTCCCGCAAAGTACAAATGAGGAGGTCCCCATGCTCCCAGGTATGATGACAGGCTGGCCGATCCGTGCAAGTTCGGGGGGAAGATCCGGGGTACCGGGTCCGAATGCGCGCGTGGCACCCTTGCGGTGCACGCAGACATCCATGCGTTTTTTGTCAACAGCATGCTCTTCAATTTTTGCTACATTATGGGCGACATCGTATATCAGCGGCATCTCCTCATACTCTATCTCAAACATGCCCGACAGGACCGTCCGTGCTGCGTGGGTGATGAGCTGCCGGTTGGCCCATGCATAGTTTGCCGATGCAGCCATTGCACTGAAATATGCTTTCCCTTCCGGTGAGAGGATGGGGGCGCAGGCAAGTTGCCGATCGGGAAGGGTGATATGGTATTTTTTTGTCGCCAGTTCAAGGATTTTCAGGTGATCAGTGCAGACCTGGTGGCCAAGACCTCGGGAACCGCAGTGGATCATGCAGCAGACCTGTCCATGAGCAAGGCCGAATACGTGTGCAGCTTCCGGATCATAGATCTCGCGGACAACCTGCATTTCAAGGAAATGATTCCCCGAACCAAGGGTCCCACCCTGGGGTACTCCCCTTTGTTTTGCCTTGGCCGAGACGTGGCTGCTGTCTGCCTGTGCCATGCACCCCTTGTCTTCGCACCGTACCAGGTCCCCCGGCAGGCCATAGCCGTGCCCGACCGCCCATTGTGCGCCCTTTGTCATCATATCATCAAGCGACTTTGAAGATACTTTCAGGGAGCTTTTTGCACCAACACCCGTGGGAACCGCGCTGAAGAGCTTGTCGATCAGGTCGCGCCGGCCGGAGATATCCTGAAACCCAAGCGGGGTTGTGAACAATCTTACCCCGCAGTTGATATCGAACCCGACACCTCCCGGGGAGATGATCCCTTCTTCCAGCGAGAATGCCGCTACCCCTCCGATAGGAAACCCATACCCCCAGTGGATATCCGGCATGGCAAGGGAATACCGGATAATGCCCGGAAGGGTTGCAACATTCGCAAGCTGCTGGACAGCCCCGGGTTCAAGCAGCCGGCCAAGCGATTCCGAAAGGAAAAACCTGCCCGGGACCCGCATATGGGGAATAAACCCGACAGGCACCTCCCACTCGCTTGTCCCAATCCGGTGTATCCCGTCAATCATTTGGTTTATTCCTCCCGTTCCTATCCGGGGCCGGGGCTCCCGTCCCGAAGGTCCCGGCAGCAGCACCTGCGTGGCCTGCAATCCTATTCTTCAGATAAATATGAAGTGTCAGCGTATTCACAAATTTTTAATTCCTGAATTTTTGCCCGGAATTTCACGGTTCACATTTAAGATTATACCTTAGGAAAGTAAAATGGGATCGGTCCGGGTAAGCCTGTAAATGCCTTCCGGTTCCATCTTTGCGCAACGGATACAACCGGTTACCATCCTGGAAATGTTGCTATTTGATTTATGTAAGTTCTTGGTGAAATCATCGGATTGAAGCTATTGCAGGGCAGTCCAGGAAGTTGGAAAAACTGCCGCAATCACAGGATCCTTTGCAGGAAAAGATCACATTGTTGTAACATCCTACTTCGCTGATGGTTTCGAACAGGTTATCCTTGGTAATACTCTCTGATCTTATTTCCCTGCGTGTTCTGTTGGTCTCTCTCCCGTTTATGGCATAATGTCCTGATTTATTTTTTCAATCTGACGGACTGAGCGCATCTTATACATCAAAAACGATATCCAGAATATATTCATTCGCATCGTGTGTGATGGCAAGTCCGGAATA